>JAKMEV010000140.1:0-18014 GCA_022425785.1 Akkermansiaceae bacterium
CACCATCGCTTTTATCGTCGCCCTGGCCCGCCCCCAACAAGGGGTTGAATTGATGCCCCAAACCCAAGAAGGAACTGACATTATGCTGGTCCTAGACTACTCTAACAGTATGGATGCCTATGATCCAGATCCCTCCCTCAGCGAGTCTACGGTCAGACGCCTCGTCGCTGAGAGAGCCATCAAAGATCGTCTTGATGTCGCTCGAGAGCAAATCCAGCGCTTCGTCAAACGCCGCTCGGCCGACCGCATCGGACTCGTCATTTTTGGTGTCGATGCCTACCTATCATGCCCGCCCACTCTCGACCACGATCACCTGATTGCCAAGGTCGACCAACTCACCGGCTCGCTCCTATACCGTCACGAACGAGGGACCAACATCGCCGGTGGAATTGGAGCTGGAGTCAACGCTCTCGTAAACCACAGCGAAAGCCGCCGCACCATGATCCTCATTACCGATGGCGACCACACCGTCGATGACGAGGTGTTCACTCCCGAGGAGGCCGCGGAGGTTGCCCGTGACAAAGAGATCACGATTCACACCGTGGGGATTGGCAGCGACAATCCTTTTCTAGACACCTACCTGAGGAGTTCTGGCGCCAGCATTCAGTTCGACACCCGTAACCTTGAAAAAATTGCCGCCATCACCAACGGACGTTTTTTCCGAGCCAAAGACAATCAGGGATTCGAGGATGTCATGGATACCATCGACGCCCTTGAGACGACTTCCCGAGTCCACGAAGCCCTCGTCTTCCAGCGTGACCTTTATCCCCTCTTCCTCATCTGCGGCGCCATCACCCTCGCCACCGCCTTCCTGCTTCGCCACACCTTACTGAGAGAGATTTGCTGATGAAATTCCTTTCCTACCATCACCTCATCTGGGTCCTGCCGATTCTTCTCGGCGCGACCGCCGCACTCTATTGGTCCATCCGACAGCGCCGGCAAGCCATTCAGCTTCTGACAAACCACGCGGCGAAATGCAATCTCCAGACCAACGCCTCCCCCTTGCGCCGTCGCATTCTCACCGTCTCGCTTTTCTCCGCTCTCGTCCTGACTCTCCTCGCCGCGCTACGCCCCACCGGTGGAACCGAATTTAACGAAAATAAAAAGCCCGCCAAAAATCTTATCGTCCTCCTCGATGTCTCCCGCTCCATGGGGGCCAACGATTCCGACGGCCTCTCCCGCATGGACGCGGCCAAACTTCTCCTCCGCGAATTCATCAACACCCGTCCTACCGACCGCATTGGCTTGATTTCCTTCGCCGGAGCCTCCTATCCGGAATGTCCAACCACTATCGATCGCTCTATGCTCCTCCAGCGACTCGACAAGCTGAAACCGGGCTCGCTCCCTGTCGGCGGAACCGATATCAACACCGCCCTCCTGGAGGCGCAAAACCTCCTCGGCGATGATCCCCCCACCGGATCCGCCATTCTGGTCTTCTCCGATGGAGACAATGTCACCGGAGAGAGCCCCGCTAAGGTTCTCGAGGAACTCAAGAAAGCAAGCATCCCCATCATCGCTGCCGCCTTCGGTAAGCCCGGTTCACCGGCTCCCGTCCCAAACTCACCCTTAGAATCCACCGCCGATCATAGCACCCTCAATAAACTCGCCGATGCCACCGATGGTCTCTACCTCGCCGGTATCCCCTCCAAGGTCGACGCTCAAATCGAAGAGCTTTCCACTCGTGTGGACACCATCGAAATCAACGGTGACAACTTTGCCAAAGAAATCTACAATCGCCCGCTTGACCTCTACGCCTATCCACTCACCCTTGCCCTTATCCTTCTTATGATTCACCTCTTCCTTCCTCTGCGCAGCAAAGCCTGGCATCCGCTCACCGCACTTATCGTGCTCTCCTTCATTTTCTCCCCCGCACTCAAAGGAGCACAACACACTGATTTCGACCTCGCTCTCAAGGAAGCCAGGGAAGAAGAGCTTCCCCTCGCCGTCATCTTCACCGGCTCCGACTGGTCCCAACTCTCCATCACTTTCGAAAAGGAAATCCTCTCCCACAAAGTCTATCAGGACTGGGCCAAATCTAAGGTCATCACCGTTCTCATCGACCTCCCCCGCACCGGGATCGACAAGGAAAGTCGCAATGCCCGACGCGCCCTCGCCGCCAAGTTCGATATCACCAGCTACCCCATGGTAATCTTTCTCGACACCGACGAGAACAACCTCGGCACCCTCTCCCATGATTCCAAGGGGGCCGCCTCCTGGATCAAAAGGGCCAACGCCATCCTCGACGGTGACAGCTCGGTCTCCGACACCGCCGCATCCGTCGCCTATCTCCCAGAAGCTGTCAAAGAACAACTCGAGAACAAAGACCTCACCGACACCCAACGCAGCATCGGCTACTACAACAAAGGAGTGGAATTCGAGCGCGCCGAGCCCAACCTCGAACTCAAATCCAAAGACCAATTCAAGCTCCTCGTCGACCTTTACTCCAAAGCCGCTGAATTCGCACCTATTGACCGGACCGACCTTCTTTTCAAAGCCCGTCTCAAGCTTGGCCTTCTTCACCACCGCAAAGGAAAGTCCATGGTCCCCAACTCCCAAGAGGAGGCCATGACGAAAGCCATGGAACTCCAAATGGAGCCCGTGAAAATGCTCGAAGAAGCCCTCAAATCCTTCCGCAAAGGCCTCGCCCTCTATAAGCAAGCGGCTCCTCTTGAACCTGCAAATGACAAACTCAGCACGAACTTCGCCGTCCTCTACCGCGACATCACGCGGGTCAAGGGATACCTCGACTATCTGAAGGCCTACCAGGCTGCGATCGAAACCACCCTCGCCGCCGTCACTCAGGAAAAGCGATTTCTGAAAAGCCTCGAGAGAGAAGTCACCACCAAGGAAGAAGTCAATAAGGCTACCATCGATAAATCCTCCAACGCCATCGACGACCTCGTCAAAAAGGCCCTCGCGATCAAGGAAAAGCCGACCCTCCTCCCCGAGGAGGGTCTGAAGGATTACAAGCTCGCCCTTGAAGACATCGTACTTGCACCCTCCCCTCATCTAGACCGCGATCTCGAAGCCTCGGTGCAACACATTCAAGACGCCCTCGACCACCTCATCGACCCGCAGCAAATGCAACCACAACAGGGTGAGGGTGAGGACGAAGGAGATGGGGAACCTGGTGAAGGAAGTGAAGGCGGAGAAGAGGAAGACGAATGCCAAGGTGACAAACCCGATGGAGAGGAAGACGGCGACGAAGAAGGCGAAAAACCGGAGGAATCCAAAAACGACGCCGACTTGCGACGCTCCGGTAAAGAAAATGGCGACCTTCGTGATCGTCTCCTCGAACGCCTTGGGAATAAAAATCGCAATAAGAGGATCCCCAGAAACAAAGACCATTGATCTCCTTCCATGATTCGTTTTTTGGCACTTTTCCTGACCAGCTCCCTGATCTCAGCAGGGCAAGATTTTTGGACTCCCGAACTCCCCTCGGAAATTCAAACCGACCTCCGCCACGAAATTCTCATCGACACCAAAGCCGAAATGGCCTGGGGGAAATTACCTGACCATCCAAAAATAATCTGGCTCGACATCTCCAATCGACGCACCCGCCAGGGAAGAACCTTCAATACTCTGGGCTTTATCGCAAAGACCCCCGGAACGATCGAGTTCCCCCCCATTCCCATTGTCCTCGAGGGAACGGAATTCTTCATTCGCAAGGGAACAATCCGGGCCGTCCCAAATGACCTTCCAAAAGACTTTGGCCGCTTCAAGGCCCTCTGGAATAGCTTGGAAAATCCCCCAGAGAAAGTCCACCTTGGCGAAGCCATCGAAATTGATTTCATTGAAGAAACGCGCAGCCAAACCCATCGCCGCCCTACCTTTTTAAAGCTTCCTTCCTCGCGCGCCAGCAATGCCCAGTGGCATCAGTTTCGTAAAGTCGAGGGACGCAAACCGTCACCTGACGACTACTTTTATGCCGACATGAGCTTCTTCGGAAGCCAGGCCCCCTATACCGTGGACGCAGAGATCATCGGCAACGAAATCGTGCAGACCCGCACCTACCGCTCGCGGCTTTACTTCACCGACCTCGGCATGTCCACCGGCCATCTTGGAGTCACCATCGGGAATTCGGAATACTTCGCCCGCACCTACCTCATTCCCTTCAGCATTGAAGTCCTTCCGCTCCCGCCTATCCCCAACAATCAGGTCATCAATACCGGGCTCGTTGGTGATTGGAATTTCCAAACCTCCATCACTACCAAGTCCATCCAGGAAAACGAGCCCTTCACCATCCAGGTCGAAGCCCAAGGACTCGGCAACCCCAAGCTCGTCAACCCCATCGACCTCTCCCGGGAAGGCTTTCCCTCGGTCAAAAAATCGGACGATTTCGAGTCAAGAATGAGACGCAGCGCCCGCGACAACTGGAGAGACACCTGGCGCGGGGTATTTTCCCAAACGCTCATTCCCACCGGCAAGGTCGGCACCTATCCCACGCTCACCATCGCCTCCTTCGACACCATCAATGACGAATGGAAACTTTCCAAGGTCACGCCCAATCTCACTCTCCCCGGCTTCACCGATGCCGTGGCCGAGATGGAGCCCCGCGCCTCCTTCGACAAGGCCCTCACCCGCCCCGTTCTCCTCAATCTTCCCATCGCAACTTTTGGCGCCCTCGCTCTAGCACCCTTCCTACCCTTTCTCTTCGGACTGGCCAAGAAACGCCTCGATGACCGCGATCCCGAGAAGGCTGAAAACGATCGCAAACTCAAAGAACTGATCTCACGGTTCGCTTCGGCCCAAGCCGACCACAGCGAAATCAACGACGAAGTTTACCCGTTCCTCCGCACCCGGCTCAAGCTACCCGACGGAGCGACCGGAAGCGAAATCGCAGACAGCCTCCCGGCCAAGGACGGAGAACTAGCGGAACTGATCCGCGAGCACGCCAAAACTGCCTTCACCCCGCGCGCCAATTCCACCGATCTCAAATCACTTTCATCCTATCTCGGCAGGATCAGCTTTCTCTTCCTCCTCTGCCTGCAATCCCTGCAAGGAAGCACTCTGGAAGAAGCGAACAAAGCCTTTGAAAATTCCCGCTTCAACGAGGCCATCGCGATTTACGACAAGCTCATCGAGGAAAACCCCGGCCACACCTCGCTGCACTTCAATCTCGCCCAGGCCTATCTCTCCGCCGACGACACCGGACGCGCCCGCGCCGCCTGCCACACCGCTCTGCTTCTCGATCCTCTTGACTCCAAAACCCGCGCCCTGATGGATGAAATCCGCAACCGCCAGGGTCAGCCCGCCCTCCCGGGCACCTCGCTCATCGCACTCAGACCCGACCAATGGGTCATGGTGGCCACCGCACTCTGGATTCTCGCCTTCACCTACCTCGGCATCCGCCACTTTCGCGCTCTTCCCAAGTGGCCCGCCCTCGCCGTAATCACACTGGCAGCATTACTCGCTCTCGCCGCCGCCTGGCGCCAGCAAAACGCCTACTCCGACGATCAATACATGGTTCTGATTGACGACCTCCCGCGCGAACCAACCGCCGGCACGCCCGACTGGAACTACTCACCCTTCCGCGCCGGGCAAATTGTCAAGGTAGACGAAGCCACCGGAACTCACGCCAAGATCGCATCCGCTGAATCCTCGTTCTGGCTCCCTTTGGAGCACCTTCAACAAGTTTGGTAATATGAAAGTTCTCGTCCTTCTCACCGCCCTCAACTCCCTCGCTTCCGCCGTCACCTGGACCGATCAACACACCCGGACTCTCGACGAGCGTAGCATCGCCTTCAGCCAACAACTCCCGAAAAGCACCGTCATCATCGGGCGCCTCGGCCGGGCCGACACCCGAACCGCAGTCGTAATCTCTGCAGAAGGACACCTTATCAGCCCCTACCTCGGAAGTATCGACGGAGAGCCCGCACCCTACCTCCTTTATCATCCCGATGGACGCCGTGAAGAACTCACCACTATTATTGAAAAAGACAAACTCAACTTTGCACTCCTCAAAACCGAATCCCCCGGCCTCGAACCCGTGCCCCTTTCCGAACGAAGTGACGACACCGTCTTCGTCACCGGTTGCGCTCCCATCACCAAACTTGGCGAGCAAGCTCACTTTCAGGTCTGCCACCTCCTCGCCCAACCAGCCGAAGACTCCAATGTTTTTTTTCTCGACCTCCAAACCATCGGACTCGGCGATGCCGTATTCAATCTCGACGGCTCCCTGACCGGCTTCATTTCAAAATATACCAACAGGGGGCCCCAAGCCACACTCCTCTCCAGAATCATTGGAAAAGACGCCAAACTCAGTGAAATACTTCCCGAGTTGGTAAGGTCCAGCCCCACGCAACTTCCAAGAGCTCCCAGCCTCACCAAAGACGAACTCAAGGAACTCGAACAATCAGCCCTCCGTCTGGCACGGGAACAAGAAGCCCTGAAGATCTTCCCCTCCCCATTGCCTAGCGTCCTCATCTTCAACGTCGACAAACAACGGACCCACTCGGTCATCGGCACCATCGTTGATGCCAATGGTCTTATCCTTACCAAGGCGAGCGAACTTGGACCCAACCTCACCGCCCAATACAATGGAAAGACACATCCTGCCGTTCTCCTCTCGACCGATGAAAAAAGCGACCTCGCTCTCGTTGGCATCGAAGCTTCCAATATGCCGGTGATCCAGTGGCACGAGGATATTCCCTCTTCGGGCAGCCCACTGGCCGCACCAAAACTACTCAAGGAAACCACCTCTGCAATGCTCACCGAAAAATCCGCGCTTCTCGGGAACTTCATCGGCATTCAAAAATCAGGAACCCCCACCATTCATCAAACCAGCTCGGTCACCAGCCTGGGAATCGTTACGGAACAGCTCGACAACGGCCTGCAAATCTCCGCCATCCTCTCCAAATCCTCCGCCAGCAATTCAGGTCTCACAGTTGGCGACACCATCGTCAGTATTGACAAGACCAAAATCCCCACCCGATCCACCCTCACCAGTTTCCTCAACAGCAAAGCTGTCGGTGACGAAGTTCAAGTCAAGATCTCCCGCGGCGGCTCCACGCAGACTTTCGCTGTCACGCTGGAGTCCCCGGACCTGATGCCTCCAACCACCGGAATCTCGGCCAACTCGTCTATCCCCGTCATTCCCAGCGTCCGACGAAGCCCTTTCCCCGACTGCCTTGTCCACACCCTCTCTCTCAATGCTTGGGACTGCGGATCACCCCTTTACGATCAAAACGGTAAGGCTATCGGCCTCAATATCGCCTCGGTTTCAGCCGGGAAAACTCTCGCTCTCACACCCGGGGAAATCCGCGCCGCTCTCGAGCGCCTCCTCACAAACTCCCGCCAATTTTAAGCCATGAAATTTCTCTTACTCTTTCTCTTTTCTCTCTCGTTGGCATTGGGACAAACTCCCGAGGAACTCGACCGCACCCTCAAAAAACTTGCTCCCGACCTCGTTGCCTCCACTGTCGCCATCATGGTCGGACAAGGGTCTGGTTCCGGCGTCATCGTGACTGCCGATGGCCTCGTCATCACGGCCGCCCACGTCACATCGACCCCCGGAGAACAAATGAGCGTCCTCCTCTCCGATGGCCGCGAGCTTCCTGCCACCAGCCTCGGCGTCGATCACAACACCGATGGTGCCCTACTCAAAATCAACTCTCCCGGACCATTCCCCTTCCGCCCCTACATCAAGGAAAAGACCTACGAAATCGGTGAATTTGCCATCGCCACCGGCCACCCCGGCGGACCGGTCGTCGGCCGCCCCAGTCCGATCCGTCTCGGACGCATTATCGAAGCTGGCACAAAAAGCGGATTCAACGACGCCATCACCACCACCGCGACCGTGATCTCCGGGGATTCGGGCGGCCCGCTCTACAATCTCAATGGAGAAGTCATCGGCATCAATAGCAACATCGGCATGCCTTGGTCGGTGAACAAACACGTTCCCCTCCCCGCCATCGTCGAAAAATGGGACGAGTTGATGAACAACGAAACCATCGGCGCAGCTCAATCAATGGCGCAGCAAACGGAATATTACTTCGACGAACCCTACGCTGACCTGCGCGAAAAATTTGAAGCCGCTCTCGAAGAAAATTCCGGGGATCCCAACGCCGTCGAACTCCTCAAACACCCCCGACTTCTTGACCCCCACCACATGCAGGACTTCCTCGACCGCGTCGTCACCGGGGAAAAAGAGGGGGAACCTGTCGAAGAAATCCCCAAAGCACCACGCTTTGGATTCACTCTCGATCTGACAGCCTCCTCTCCCACAATTGCCTCCATCCAATCAGGTGGCCCGGCTGAAAAAGCAGGACTCGCCAAAGGTGACATCATCACCAGCGCCAATAACCAGGCCGTCAAAAGCACCATCACCCTCGCACTAAAGCTCAAAGCCAAGGCCCCGCTCACGCTCACCACCGCCAACAACAAAACAGCCACTCTCTCTCCTGAAGAAGTCCCCGCCCGACGCCACTTCCCACAACCTGTCGCCGGCCTCATCTCAATGATGATCACCAACGCCTCCGGTAAACAACCGGCCTCAATCCAGAAATCCAACCTCGAATTCCTCGCCTCATTGAACGTGCTCCAGCAAGCATTTCAAAATTCCGTTCTCGAAATTAAACGCGGCGATAAAACCGTCATTCATGCCACCGTCGTGTCACCCACCGGACGTCTGGTCACCAAAGCATCCGAGCTTTCCAAACCGGAAGAACTCCTCGCTCACTTCAAGGGGAAGACCTATCCCATCACCATCATCGGCACTGATAAGGCAACCGACATCGCCTTGATCAGCATCAACGCCGACGGCCTGGTCTCCGTCCGATGGGAGGAGGACGAACCCTCCCCCGCCACTCTGGTTTTCTCCCCGCTTCCCGATGACATGGCTTATGGCGTCGTAACCCAACCTGCCCGTTCCGCTCCCAAGAAAGGATTTGAGAAGAACGTCTCCTCAAAAGAACCAAGCGCATACCTTGGTGTCAGTTTCTCGCCCGAAACCACTTCTGCTATCATCTCGGGTGTCGATCTCGACAGCCCGGCTGATAAAGT
Organism: Akkermansiaceae bacterium; assembly: GCA_022425785.1. Taxonomy (GTDB): domain Bacteria; phylum Verrucomicrobiota; class Verrucomicrobiia; order Verrucomicrobiales; family Akkermansiaceae; genus SW10. The sequence goes on from JAKMEV010000140.1 coordinate 9,004, forward strand.
CGGGTTCCTCGAAGGCGACGAAGTAATCAAGATGAATGGAAAATCCATCGACACTTCAGAGGAGCTTGGTGAGGCCATCTCCAAACACGGGCCCGGAGAAAAAATCACCATCATCGTCAAACGCGGCGACAAGGAAATCACGCTCAAACCAATCCTCGATATTCGCCAGGCCAAAGCCATCGGAACCTTTGACCGAACAGCCGCCCGCCGCGACGATTCGCTCTCCTCTCTTAGCGGACGGGGCGGAAAACTCAGCAAGCGTCGCGACGACTTCCCCCGCGCCCTTTACCACGACGAGGTCTTGAAACCACAAAACTGCGGCGCTCCCCTGATCAATCGCAAAGGAGAAGTCGTGGGACTCAATATCGCCCGCGCCCTTCGCCATCGTAGCCTCGCCATCCCCGCGAGGACAGTCAACGAAGTGGCGAAGAAGCTGAGAAGGTGATCATGTTGAAAGTCCTTTTACTTCTTCCTGGTCTTTTATGTGCCGCTCCCGAGTGGAGCGTCTGGCGCGGACCGGCGAGTGAGGGGAACTACGACCACGAAACGACTTGGAAACACGACTGGCTGCCGACCGGACCAAAAACGCTTTGGCAGACCAAAGTCCACACCGGCTACTCCGGTATCGCGGTCAGTGAAGGGCGGGCCTACACTATCGGGAATTCCGAAGGCGAAGATCTCATTCAATGTCTCAACATCGATACTGGAAAAATCATCTGGAACGAAAAGTATCCCCAGGATCTCGTGCCGAAATACAATCCCGGCGGGCCCAATGCCCCACCCATTATCGAGGGTAAATGGCTCTATACTCTCAGCAAGCAAGGCCTCGTTTCCTGCCTCGACAAAGCAACCGGGAAAACCAAGTGGCGTAACGATCTCGCCACCACTGCGAAGGCACCCATGCCAACGTGGGGATTTGCCTCCTGTCCTGTGATCGTCGGGGAGCGGCTCTTCCTCAACGTCAACGAATCGGGCGTCGCACTCGACAAAGAAACAGGAAAGCTCATCTGGGATTCTCCCCCCTCCTCCTGCGGATACGCTGCGGCCGTCCCTTTCACCTGCCGCGACCAGAATGCCGTCGCGATCTTTGGCCACAAATCAATGCACGTCGTGTCCCAAGCCAGCGGCAAGGTTCTTTGGCAAGTGGATTGGCCCACCAAGTATGGCGAGAACTCCGCCGACCCGCTCATCATCGACAACAAACTGTATCTCTCCTCCTGGTGGGGCCGGGGAGCCGCTCTCTTCGACCCCAATAAAGATTCCACCGAGCCGATTTGGACGAATAAGGAATTTCAAAACCACATCCAACCACCTGTTCTCTTCGAAGGTCATCTCTATGGCTTCGACGGCCCCGTTCACAAAAAGAAAATCAAAGGCTTCCTCCGTTGCGTCAATTTCGCCACCGGAAAAACCGTTTGGAGCAAACCCGACCTCAAGGGCTCCCTCATTCTCTCCAGTGGAAAACTTCTCATCCTCTCCAACGACGGCTCCATCATCGCGGCGAAGGCGCAAAGCGAAGGATACCGGGAACTAGCCCGTCATTCCGGACTTGGAAAACGCACCTGGAGTCCCCCTGTCCTTCATCAAGGCCGCCTTTACGTCCGCGATGCCGATGGCACCGCAACTTGTCTCGACCTGCGATAGCGACGAAGCTTGAAAAAACGACTCCGTGAACGATTTAAACACAAGGCTGCGTAAATTAATCCCAATGTCTCTTCTCAAAATTTTTCTCTCCTTCTCTCTTCTTTCTTCTGCATTCGCCGAACCTTTTCAGCCCAGGTTCTACGCCTTTCAAAACGGGGTCAACTTCAAGAACCCCGCAGCCACGCTCAAAGAGCTGGGCTTCGATGGCATCAGCCAGGTTCGAGCCCATCCCACCGGCTTGCCCAATCAAGTTCAGTCCTTCGAGACAGCCGGACTAAAAGTCCTCAGCATCTATCTCAACGTCAACGACAAGCCCATTCAGCCAGCCACCGTACAAGCTCTCGCAAATCGTGACGCCTTCATTGAGCTCACCATTCAAAAAATGACCCCGAAGACCGTCGAGGCTGTTCGCCAGACCGCGGCAATGGCGAAAAACTTGAAAATCAAAGTCGCTCTCTATCCTCACCACGGGTTCGCCGTCGCCACCATGTCCCAAGCCATGGATCTCATCGAAAAAGTCAACCATCCTAATCTCGGCGTGATGTTCAACCTCTGCCATTTTCTCAAAAACGAGGATCCCAAGACTCTCGAGACAACGCTTGAAAAAGCCGGCTCAAAACTCTTCGCCGTCAGCACATGCGGAGCTGATCTGAAGGGGGGAAACTGGAACCAACTGATTCAGACCCTGGACAAAGGCGATTTCCCCCAAGAAAGGGTTTTCAAGGCCCTAAAGAGGCTGAAATTCAGCGGCCCCGTCGGCTTGCAATGCTACGCAATTAAAGGCGACAAGTATAATAACCTCCAGAAATCCATGGGCGCCTGGAAGACGATTATCAGGAACTTGGACAAGTAAGCATTCCGGTCTTTCATCGCTCAATTGCCCCTTTGGAGCACTCCATCAAAATCAATTTGCATGAAATCGCCCGGTTCTATGAAGCCTGACTCCTTCTTATCTAGTTTTCATAGTTCAGATTTCATCAGTCCCATACAGCTACGATCTGGGGGTTTAATAAGGTATACATCTGGGATTTTTCCAGCTATGCTCTTTACGAAGAAAACCGCCTTATGAAATCCGCTTTGGTCATTCCATGCCTCCTCCTACCCTTATTCAGCCAAGTTAGGATCAACGAGTTTATGGCCTCCAACACCCGCTCGGTGCCTGACATCACTGATTTTGAGGACTATCCCGACTGGATTGAGCTCCACAATCCCGGGGCCACCGATGTTAGTCTCGACGGATATTATTTAAGCGATAACCCAGATAATCGATTCAAGTGGGCCATTCCCGCCGGCGCGTCGATTCCAGCTGGTGGATATCTAATGGTCATCGCCGATAGTCAGAATGCTGCTCCCGGCGAAGAATTTCCGCGCGGATACTGGCCATGGAAGGACTTTACTGTCGAAAAATATCACACCAATTTTGGACTCTCCGCAGATGGTGAGTCTGTTGTTCTCACGCAAGCTGTCGGTGTCAACACCACCTCTTTCATTGCGGAAGCTGCTAATTGGAAATATCTCGACGACGGCTCGGCCCAGTCCACCCAATGGCGTGCCCGCACCTACAACGATGCTCCTTGGGCTTCCGGCCCCGCCCCCTTGGGATACGACAATGCCCCTGCCACTGAGATTTCCTTTGGCCCGGACAGTGGCTCCAAATACATCACCAGCTACTTCCGCCACACCTTCAACGTGGCAGATCCCACCATTTTCACGGGACTCACCCTGCGTCTTCTCGTTGACGATGGCGCCGTGATCTATCTCAATGGCGAAGAACTTCTCCGCCAAAATATGCCCTCCGGCACCATCACCTCAACAACCCGCGCCCTCGACTCAATCGGAGGAAGTGATGAGACTGATTTCGACACCTACCAGCTTCCCCCATCGCACCTTGTGGCCGGAGACAATGTCATCGCCGTGGAAGTTCACCAATCTTCCGCCAACAGTAGCGACCTTGGCTTCGATCTCGCACTCGAGGCCTCCTCGTTCACCAGCGTCAACGCCATCGATTCGGTCACCTACGGCACCTCCGTCACCGACATTTCCTATGGGCGGGATATTACCACGCCCACCATCTGGCAATTCTACGCTGAGCCCACTCCCGGAGCAGCCAATACCACAAGCGTCGTTACCGACATTCGGCTGACCAGCTCGAGAACCTCCATCTCTCCGGCAGCGGGACTATACACCGATCCTGAGAATATCGTCCTGAGCGCTTCCTCTGGTGACATTCACTATACTCTCGACGGCAGCAACCCGACCAGCAGCTCGCCAATCTATACCGCGCCCATCGCCATTTCGGACACAACCATCGTGCGGGCCCGCGTTTTCGAGTCTGGCAAAGTTCCCGGAGCCATTGCGACGGCGACTTATCTCTACGGAGAAACCTTTAATGGCCTTCCCATCGTTTCGGTGGTGGCTGATCCCGAAACGCTTTTCGGCGATGAGATCGGGATCTACGACAACAATCACGAGCCGGTCACCTCGGGCATGAACGAAGTTTACAAAGGCAAGGATGCGCCCGGTCATGTTGAATTTTTCCCACAGGATGGCAGCCCGGGATTCGCCGTAAATGGCGGTTTCCGTATTGGTGGAGAAAACAACTGGGGCAGCCACGATCAAAAAGCTCTCAATATTTCCCTGCGCGGAAAGTACGGCGACGATAATCTCAAATACGACCTCTTCCCCGGCAGTGGCATTCCCAATCATTCCGCTTTCACACTCCGTGAAGGAGGTGACGACTGGGACGACGCCATGATTCGCGATGGCATGTGGAACTCCATCGCCGGTAAGCTTATCGATGCCGAAACCAATGCGATGCGCCCCTCGCTTGTTTTCCTCAATGGTGAATACTGGGGCATTTACAATATCCGCTCACGCTGGACCGCCGAATGGTTCTTCGAAAAATACGGCATCAGCAACGGGGAATACGATCACCTCGGATACGGCCACTTCACCAGCAGCTCCACCACTCTCGGAGCCCAAGAAGGCGAAGTGACCGAGTGGGTCGAGCTTCTCAACTTTATCGACAACAACGACATCAACGCGCCCGCCGACTGGGCCTTTGTGGAATCCCGCGTTGATCTTGATAGCTTCATTGACTTTGTCGTCAGCGAATCCTTCGCCAACAATTCCTCTTGGAACCACAACCGGGAGTTTTGGAAAGCGCATGCCCCCGGCAGCAAGTGGCGCTGGTTCCTCCCCGATATGGACCGCACCTTCAAAAACTCCGAGATCAATTCAAATCGCTTCAACGATATCCTCAACGATGACGCCCTTCTTGATCGCATTAAGAACCAGCCCGCCTTCAAGGCTCGTCTCGCCCAACGCTACGCGGCGCACGTCGCCACCACCTTCGAGCCATCCCGTATCGCCAATATCGTCGATACCCTCGGAGGACTCATCACCGCCGAAATCCCACGCCAAACAGCCCGCTGGTCCGGTAGCTTCGTCGATGGCCAAGCCGGCGACCTTCAGGAAATCAAAGACTACACAAGTAATCGCGTCACCTCGGTACACGCCGAAATCTCCTCGGAGCTCGGCATCGGATCCGCTGTCGACATGACCCTCGCCGTCACGGGATCGGGAACAGTTTACCTCGCGGGAATTCCCTTGAGTCCCGGCGTCATTCCGATCTTCCCCAATCTGGACGCCTCACTCCTCGCAGTTCCTGCCCCTGGATTCGAATTCGATTCCTGGGTTGGCATTAGCGGCGATGCCTCCACCACCCTGAACACCTCGGGAGCGATTGCCATCACCGCCAACTTTATCCCCGCACCCGGCACCGTGGTTGGAGGAACACTAGCTTCCAACACCACCTTCACCCTCGCGGGCTCGCCTTACTTCATCGACTCCGACCTTATCGTTCCCAATGGCATCACACTCACCGTCGACGCCGGAGTGACCATCAACCTCAAGGATGAGCGCAACATCCGCGTCATGGGCACGCTCGACATCCAAGGGACATTGGGAGCCGAAGTGACCCTCCAGGGATGCAATGGCGAACGCTGGGGCGGCGTCTCTTTCGAGGAACCAGTAACGACCTCAACCCTCGCCCACCTCATTGTGAGAAATGCCACCCGTGGTAAAGATCCTACCCGCTACCCTGCCGCCATCGCCGGACTCAATGCCACGGTCGAAATGGACTTCATCGACATCCAGGAATGCCGGGGACCGCTCTTTTTCCGCGGAGGTTCCACCTATCTCCGGGACAGCCTCATTCACATCCCCATCACCGGGGATGGCATCAATATTAAAGTCGGCTACGCCGAAACGATTCGCACTACCTTCCTCGGCAACAATGCACCCGACACCGACGCCATTGATTACGATGGCGTCACCAATGGCATCATTAAGGATTGCTTCATCTACAACTTCCAGGGCTTCAACAGCGATGGTATTGACACCGGCGAGCAGTGCGTCGACGTGCTCATCGAAGGCAACAAAATCTACTTCAATTCGGATAAAGGAATTTCCGTCGGACAAGGTTCATCGGTCATTCTCCGCAAGAATCTCATCGTCGGCTGTCCGCTCGGCGTTGGAGTGAAAGACTTTGGTTCCACCATTCTCGTTGATCAAAACACCTTCGTCGATTGTGCCGTTGGAGTTGACGTCTATGAGAAGAACTTCGGCAATGGCGGAGGCCATGCCACGGTGACCAATAACATCATCTCAGGATCTGACATTCCTGTCTTGGTCGATTCCTACTCCACCCTCGTCGCCAACTACAACCTCAGCGATACCGTAGCTATTTCGGGCACCGGCAATCTCCTGGGCAATCCCCTTTTCGTTGATGCCACCGACTTGAACTTCCAAATTCAAGTTGGATCACCCGCCATCGACTCCGGCGACCCGGCACACGACCCCGACCCCGACCCCGACTTTACCCGCGTTGATATGGGAGCCGCCTATCTTTTCCAGGCTTCGGATTACCCCTTCACCCTTGGAAAAACGGTCGTCGTCAACGAGATCCTCTCCAACTCCGGAGCCAATCCCGACTGGATTGAACTTCACAACCGCACCAACGACGACATCGACATTGGCGGCTGGTTCCTCAGCGATAGCGCGAATGATCTTGCCAAATACCGCATCCCGGTTGGCACAATCATTCCTGCCGGTGGATTCAGAACCTACTATGAAGACCTACACTTCGGAGCCGCTAGCGCCGATCCAAACCGCATCACCGGTTTTGCTCTCAGCGACGACGGAGAAACAGTCTATCTCAGCTCTGCGGCAAACGATCAGCTCACCGACTATCGTTTCCAGGAAGACTTCGGGGCCTCGCTTCCGGGCGAGACCCAAGGCTACTACTACAAGGCCAGCAGTGGTTCCTATAACTTCCTTCCGCTCGCCAGCCCGACGCCCAATGCGCCCAACGACGGCCCACGCATCGGACCCATCGTGATTTCAGAAATCATGTATCACCCGTCCGGGAATGGGGATTCCGAATACCTCGAACTCCTCAACGTCAGCGACCAGGGAGTCACCTTATTCGACACCACTTCCAACGCAGCCTGGCAGTTTACCTCGGGAATCGGATACGAATTCCCCGCCGGACTCACCATTGCCCTGGCTCCGGGGGAACGACTCATCCTGACAGCCAACATTCCCGCCTTCAATAGTGAGTTCACCGTGCCGGCCGGAACCCAGGTTCTCGAATGGACGACTGGCGGCCTTTCCAATGGAGGGGAAGCCATTCAACTTGGTCGCCCCGGCCCAGTCGACTCAAGCAACTTTATCCAATACGTTCGTGTCGACCGGGTGAATTACGAGGACTCCGCTCCCTGGCCCACCTATCCTGATGGAGTCGGCCCCGCTCTCACCAAGATCACTGAAAAGGAATACGGCAACGACTTCATCAACTGGACGGCACTAACAGCCTCGCCAGGAGACATTGCCCCGGGCGACAGTTACAGTAATTGGGCCACTGCCAATGGCATCACCAACCCAAATGCCGATAATGACAACGACGGGATGACCGGGCTCTTTGAATACGCCTTTGACACCAATCCCAACGTCCCCGACTACGGCTCACCAGTAACGATGACTCCTTCCGGAACAGGCTATTCCTTGAGCTACAATCTCAGCATGCTTCGCACGGACGTGGATCTCGTATTGCAAGTGTCACCTGACCTTCAAAGCTGGAGCACGCTTACCACGACAGCTTCAGTGATTAGCTCCACCGAACAAGCTCGTTCTGCTGAGCTTTCGACCGACGGACCACGACGCTTCCATCGCCTGCAGATCACCTTGAAGCCCTAATGGCGCGAAAAGCCTCTTTTTCGGGACTGATTCACTTCAGGCCCGAAAGAGCGCCTTTGACGTCCGCCTCCCAGCGACCTAGCGTGTCGCCCATGAAGCTCTGCGCTCTCACTCTGATCTCACTTCTCGCAACAGCCTCTGCGACTACCATCACCAATCACAAGGACGGCGATACCATTCGCTATGAGATTGCCCTCATCAAGGGAACCCTGAGCGATGGAGCCACCGAGCTCAGCATTCAACGGGAAGGAGACAAAAAAGCCATTCCCGCCCTTGTGCACGAGGGAAACTTTAAAGCCCTCGTCCCCCTAAAGCCCGGCAACAACACTCTCCGTCTTCTTCCCAACGTTTCCAATAAAACGAAGACCTTTCAACTCAACTACGAACCTCAAACAAACGCCCACTTCGTGCGTCTCATCTGGTTCACCGACAAGAACGGCGACGAACTTTTCGCCACCCCCGACGACAAGACACCGCAGGATTACCAAGGTCGTCTGAGAACCGCAGGCCTCTTGATGCAAACCTTCACTGCCGAGAAAATGGAGGAGGCCGGCCACGGCCGGAAAACATTCCGCCTTGAGCGCGATGATGCCGGAGAAATCATCATTCACAAACTGAAGGGAGAACGGGACAAGGACCACTACTACAAACTCGGCGACAGCGGTCATTATTGGAACCAAATCCGCGGAGAGGTCAACCGGGCTTTCCCTGATCAAGTCAGCAAAAATGTCGTTTTGGCCGCCTTCACCCGCAAGGATCCTGACACCGGAAAGATGAAAGGACACACCGCGCTTGGAGGAGCCAACCTCGGACTGTTCGGAAGCGCTTCCATTTTTTCCTGGCCCCGTTCCATCGACGAGGCTCAGGCAGCCTTCCTCAGCGAGAAGACCTTCGATGCCTCAACGGTCCACGACGACAGCAACTCACGAAGCAACTACTGGGGGCTCGCCTCAACCACCATGGGCGCCACCTTGCACGAGCTCGGCCACACCTTCGACCTCTTCCACACCGGCGACCCGCGCGCCATCATGAGCCGTGGCTTTGACCACTTCAACCGCGCCTTTACCCTCTCCGATCCACCCAGCAAGCGGAGCAAGAACGCCTATTAC
>JAKMEV010000153.1:0-18009 GCA_022425785.1 Akkermansiaceae bacterium
GCGGTATCTTGATCTTCACGCGAAGGCGATGAAGGATCTCAATCTTATCTAGGCATGTCAGTTTATCTTGCGATCGATCTCGGAGCTGGCAGTGGCCGGGTCATCGCTGGAGTGGTGTCGGGAGGAAATTTTTCACTTGATGAAATTAACCGCTTTGAAAATGTTCCCAATGAACGGAACGGCGGATTGTTTTGGAATTTCGAAAGTCTTTGGAGCGGGGTTGTTGAGGGGTTGAAACTTTCGGTGGCGAAGTATGGTGCTGAAGCGATTCGGTCGATTGGGGTGGATACCTGGGGAGTGGACTACGGGTTGATTGATGACAACGGGGAGCTCATCGGGGTGCCCCGTCATTACCGTGATGCCCGAAACAAGCTGGCGATGGATGAGGTTTGTGAAGCGGTTCCGCGTGAGGAAATTTTCGAAAAAACCGGTCTGCAGTTCATGCAGATCAACACCTTGTTTCAACTGGCCGCCGTCAGGAAACACGAGCCGGAGTTGCTGGATAATGCCGCGCAGTTTTTGCTCATTCCTGATCTCATCAATCTACGGTTGACCGGGAAGGCTTTCTGCGAGCGAACCAATGCCAGTACGACCCAGTTCTATAACCCGGTGAAGAAGCGGTGGTCGATAAAGCTCTTCGAAAAGATCGGTGTTCCTTTGGAAAAGACTCCGGAGTTGATCGAAGCCGGTGAATCGCTTGGGCCGGTTAAGGATGACATCGCCGCCGAAACCGGGCTTCTTTCGCATACTCAGGTTGTCACGGTGGGCAGTCACGATACCGCTTCGGCGGTCGCAGCGGTTCCGGCTGATGGGGACAAAAGCTTCGCTTACCTAAGCTCGGGGAGCTGGTCTTTGTTGGGAGTGGAATTGGATCAGCCAATTTTGAGCGAGCTTGCCCGGAAGTATAATTTCACCAACGAAGTGGGGGTCTTCGATACAATCCGCTTGCTGAAGAACATCAACGGAATGTGGTTGGTGCAGGAATGCCGCCGGGTGTGGGCCGAAAATGGCGACGTCTGGAGCTTCGAAGAGCTGGCGGGCATGGCACGAACAGCTGAGCCGCTGAGGTCCTTGGTGGATCCCGACGATCAACGTTTTTCCACTCGAGCCGACATGCCTCAAATGATCGTCGGTTTTTGCCAGGAAAGCGGTCAGGCTATTCCGGAAACTCCGGCGCAAATTCTCCGCACGCTGATTGATAGTCTGGCGATGAAGTGCGCCCATGTTCTCGAGCGACTGGAAGAGGTGATCGGCCACCGAGTTGAAGTGTTACACATCATCGGTGGCGGTGGTAGGAATGACATGCTCAGCCAATGTATTGCCAATAGCATCAACCGGCCGGTTGTGGTCGGTCCATATGAAGCGACTGCCGCCGGAAATCTCATGATGCAAATGGTGGCCTGTGGTGAATTGGATTCTCTCGCCGAAGGCCGGGCTATGATCCGTTCTTCATTCGAAACCAAATGCTTCGAACCTCAGGATGATGCGGAGTGGAAACAAGCCTACGAACGGTTTTGTCAGCTACTTCCGACTTGATCCGATTTTGTGCATGATCCACTCAAGGTCGATTTGATCTCCAACTGGAAAGCCGTATTCGCCGACTTTTTTGAAGCCGTGGCTTTCGTAGAAGCGAATGGCTCGTTCGTTTTCGCTGAACACACTGACATAAATATCGGTGGCTTTTCGGGCTGCGAATTGCTCCTCGGCCCAAGCCATGAGCTTTTTCCCGAGTCCCTGTCCGAGGAATTCCTGACGAACGTAGAGCTGCCAGAGCTCCATCGCCGAGGGGTCCGGATTTTCGGCTGGGACGTGGACCGGGCCGATTTTGGCGAAGCCGACGAGTTCTTCTTCTTGAGTGAGGACCTGAAATTGAAGGTCGGGATTGTTGAGTTCTTTCGAAACTGATTTTTCGCTGTAGACTCCGGTGAGGAAGGCGTGGAGATCTTCAGGCGTGTAAAGATCTCCGAAAGTTTCGACGAAGGTGGCTCTTCCCAGCTCTGCCAGCGCGCCGAGGTCGTTGAGACTTGGCGCGCGAAGTTGGAAGGGGGCGGGCATATCTGCCTAGATCCCTCTGAGTTCGCGAGAGGCTTCGCCTACTTTTTGCTTGGAGACGCCGAGGCGCTTGAGCATGCCAACGTAGAGGCTGCTCAGGTCTGCTCCGCTGGTTTCGAGGTGACGGCCGGTCTTGAGCTGGCCCTTGGCACCACCCCCAAGAACGATGGGAATGTCTTTGGTGGCGTGGGCGTTTCCGTCGCGAATGCCGGAACCGAAGAGAACCATTGAGTTATCGAGCAAGGTCGCGCTTCCTTCGGGGATCTCTTTCATCCGCTGAAGCATATAGGCGTATTGCTCGGTGTGCCAGGTGTTAATGATCTGGTACTGGTCGAGCTGTTTTTTGTCGTTCTTGTGGTGCGAAATCGAGTGGTGGCTCCCGCTCACTCCGTCGAGGAAGGAAAAGTTCTTTCCGGAGACCGCGTTGCCGAACATGAAGGTGGAGACGCGTGTGGAATCGGTCCAGAAAGCGAGGACCATGATGTCCATCATGAGGCGAACGTGCTCGGTTGGGTTGAGGCGTTGCAGCGACCCGAAGTCGTTTTTGCTTCCGCCGCCTGCTTTATTGATGCGTTCGCTGAGAGCAGCCAGTTGCTTGAGCGCTTCGGGCGTGAGGTTTTGTCCGGCGCCGAGTTGGGAGGCTTCGTTTTCAATGCGACGTTCGACCTCGCGCACGCTTTCGAGATACTGGTCGAGCTTGTGGGTGTCTTCGTCGCCGAGGGAACGCTTCAAGCTGTTGGCGTCATCGAGAACGATATCGAGGATGGACTTGTCGGGATTCCCGGCAGCGGCTCCACCCTTTTTGTTGCGATTTCGGAAGAGGCGATCAAAGGCGATGCGTGGATTGATTTCACAAGGAAGAGGAACGTCGGGCTTTTTCCAGGAAATGTGAGAGCCATAGAGTCGCGTCAAATTGACGTTGCGGTCGATGCCGCTGGTGATCGGCTCGGTACCTAACTCCATGGAAGGAAGACGGGTGCTGTTGCCAATTTCTTGGGCCGCGACCTGGTCAATGGAGATGCCATTCGAGCTGACATTGGACCCTACGGTTTTTTCAATCGTGGTGCAGGTCAACCAACTGGCGGTTTTGAAGTAGTGTCCATCGCCGCCGTGGGAGGCTTTGTTGGTCAAGCCACTGATTACCATGATCTCTTCCTTGAGCGCCTCCAGCGGAGAGAGGATGGGGGAAAGTTTGTAGGTTTTTCCCGAACCGGTGGGAGTCCACTTGTCCGGACGCACGCCGTTGGGCATGAAGAGGCAGGCCATGCGGACCGGATCGCCGGACGAAGCGGATTGCCCGTGAAGCGGGCGCATCGCTTCCAAAAAAGGAAGCGCCATGGTGGCGCCGAGGCCTTTGAGCGTTTGGCGTCGGGAAATCTGCCAGCGGTTGGATTGAATGTTGGCCATGGTTATCGGGTGCTTGAGCGGTTGAGGAAAGGGCGGGAGTTTACGATCTCGTAAACGAGTGCCTGGGTAGAGTAGCCGCTTTTTTCGAGTTTGGCGACGATCTTTGTCACGACGGCTTCGTCGTAGTATTCGAGGCCGCGGCCGGTGGCGTAGGAGAGCATCTTGCGTGTCATGTTGGCGGCGAACTTGTTCTTGGCCGACATCAGAAGCGTCTTGAGTTCAGCGGGTGAGGAAAACCCGATGTCACCGGGGAGGATGGCGGAGGCGTCGATGGGTTTGCCGTTGGCATCCTTTTCGCGCCAGCGACCGATGGCATCGAAGTTCTCCAAACTGTAGCCGAGAGGGTCGATACGGTTGTGGCAATTGGCGCATTTGGGTGCTTTGCGGTGAATGTCGAGTTGCTGACGGAAGGTGAGGCCTTCGGCTTTGGTGTCGTCGGCAGGAAGTTCGCCAGCGTCGGGCGGAGGAGGAGGCGCGGGATCGCCGAGGAGCGTATCGAGAATCCAGACGCCGCGCAGGACCGGGCTGGTGCGGAGGGGAAGAGAGGTTGAGGTGAGTACGCTGCCCATGCCAATGACGCCACCGCGGGATTTGTTGTGCAGGGCGACTTTTTTCATCTCCTTGCCGATGACTTTTTCCTTGAGACCGTAGTGTCGCGCGAGGGTGGCATTGGCGAAGGTGTAGTCGCTGTCGATGAAGTCGGTGATGGGGCGATTTTTCTGAAGGACGTGGGAAAAGAATTTGACGCTCTCGTAATACATCGCTTTGCGAAGGTCGTCGTTGAAAGCGGGGAAGCGTTTTTGATCGGGATCGACAACGCTGACCATTTTGTCGAAGCCGATCCATTGCCCGGCGAAGTGGCGGGCGAGGGAGGTTGATTTGGGGCTGGCGATCATGCGGAGCGTTTGCGCTTTGAGCACGGCGGGATCACTGAGTTTCCCGGCATCGGCGAGACGGAAGAGCTCGCGGTCGGGCATGGACGACCAGAGGAAATAGGAAAGACGGGTGGCGATTTCGAAATCGTTGAGCTTCCATTCGTCTTTGCCTGCTTGGTTGTGTTCGGCGCGGAAAAGAAAGCGCGGATTGATGAGGAGGGCGGTGAACGGAGCGCGAAGGGAATCGGCGAAAGACTTGCCGCTCTTCGTTTCGCGCTGAAAGGCATTCATGAGCGGAGCCATATCGTCTTCGCTCACACGCCGGCGATAGGCAAGGGTGGCGTGGTAGCTGAGAATCTCCTTTGCCGTTGCTTCGGTGTCCTTGGGCGTTTCCGGCTGCTTGAAGATGGCGCGCTTTTTGAGTCCGGGACTGAGGTAGACCGAAGCGATGACTTTTTTGGCGGCGGAGAGATATTTTTCGAGAAGGGCCGGGCTGGAGAAGAGCGCGGCGGCGGTGTTGTCGAATCCTTCCCCGCCTGCCCCATCGGCCGGGAAGTCCTGGCTCGGGTTGAAATTCACTCCGAAGAGATCGCGCACGGTGTAGTGGTATTCGTTTCGGTTGAGACGGCGCAGGGTGACGCGGCCGGCTTTCTGGGGAACATTGCCGGATTTGATACGTTCGCTGACATTCGAGAGGGCATCGATGAGTTGCTTGCGCTCGGCATCGGTTGGGAGAACGTCTTCGTCATCGGGTGGCATGTCGCCGGACTCGATTTGATCGATGATATTGTCGAGCAGGGCGTGCTTTTGAAAAGCGGCCTCCAGGCTGTCGAGGTCATGTAAGGTGATGTCGCCCTTTTGCTTTTTTTCACCGTGGCAGGAGTAGCAATGCTTTTTAAAAAGGGCGCGCGTGGCGTCGGCAAACTCATCGGCCCAAAGGGACGGGGAGATGAGTGAGAGCAGGCCAAGGGTGAGAAGGAGACGCATTGGGAGAGGATACCGGTTGGGACAAGGGTATTTGTCAGAGAATGAGCGCCTTTTCAAGAGCGAGAAATTTAGGTTGAAACCTTAGGGGAATTCGGGAGGTAATGCCCCACCATGATGCGCCGATGCCTTCTCTCGCTTTCCTGTCTGGCTATTTCAGGAGCCTCCTTGATCGCCAAACAGCCCAACGTTCTGATTCTTTATGCTGACGATTTGGGCTTTGGAGATCTGGGTTGTTACAATTCAAAGAGCAAGATTCCCACACCGCATCTGGATCAGTTGGCCAAGGAGGGAATGCGCTTTACCGACGGGCATTCGTCCTCCGGCATTTGTACGCCATCGCGCTATGCCTTGCTGACGGGACGGCACCATTGGCGGGATTTTCATGGCATTGTGAATGCCTTTGGCGGGTCGGTGTTCAAACCCGAGCGCTTGACGATGCCGGAGATGTTGAAGGAGAAAGGATACGACACGGCGGTGATCGGAAAGTGGCATCTCGGCTGGGATTGGGAGGTGCTGAAGAAGCCAGATGCCAAACCGACGGAAGTGACGCAGTGGAATCGCAAGAAGAAGCAATGGGGGCCGGAGGCCTTTGACTGGAGTAAGAGGATTCCCGATGGACCGCTGGCGCATGGTTTTGATTATTACTTCGGGGATACTGTGATCAACTTTCCACCTTATTGCTGGATTGAAAACGACAAGGTGGTGAGCCCGCCGGACGCCATCATGGATACTTCGAAGTTCAAAAAAATTAAGGAAGGGAACTGGGAATTTCGGCCTGGTCCAATGATCAAGGGATGGGATCCTTATGAGAATATCCCGGTGACCACCAGGAAGGGCGTGGAGTATATCAAGGAGAAGGCCAAGACGGATAAGCCCTTCTTTCTCTTCTTCGCCTACCCGTCGCCACATGCGCCGATCATTCCCAATGACGAATTCGACGGGAAATCGGGAGCGGGTCCCTATGGGGATTTTGTTCATGAAACGGATCACTCGATTGGGCAGCTCCTCAAAGCGTTGAAGGAATCTGGCCAAGCCGAGAATACGCTGGTGATCTTCACGGCAGACAATGGGCCCGAGCACTATGCTTATGCACGGGATGAGAAATACGATCATTGGTCGTCGTATCCGCTGAGGGGATTGAAGCGCGATATCTACGAGGGCGGACATCACGTGCCTTTCATCGTGAAGTATCGTGGAGTGATCAAACCGGGGACCTTGAATAATTCGCTCGTCTCGCAAATTGATTTGATGGCGACGATTGCCTCGGTGGTGGGATTTGAGCTTCCGAAGAAAAACGCAGCCGAAGATTCGCATAATCTATTGCCTCTTCTGAAGGGCGAGGTGAAGTCGGTGCGTTCGACACACATTCACAATACGAGCAGCGGTCGCTACGCCATTCGTGATGGCGATTGGGTCTTGGTCGATACCAAGAGCGGATACGTTTCTCGTCGGGATAAGAACTGGGAGAAGAAGCATGGCTACCCCGAAAAGGAAAATGCGGAAGCGAAGCTCTTTAATTTGAAGCAGGACATTGGGCAGAGAAACGATCTCGCTGCGAGACATCCCGGGAAGGTGAAGGAGATGCAGGCGCTTTTGAAAAAAATCCGCGAACAAGGCCATTCCGCGCCGAGGTTGGCGAAGTAGACGCAGGCCCAGCGCCATCGTGGCAAATCTGGAGAGGGGATTCTCCCCTCCGGTCGGGTTGGAAGCGCTGAGCTCCTTACTGGGTTGCCAGGATCGTCCTGAGGTTTTTATCCAAGAATTGAGTCGATTCGTTTGCGGTAGTCTGACGGGGAACAGTGCATGATGCGCTGGAAGCTGCGGCTGAAGTGGGCGTGGTCGTGAAAGCCGCAGTCAAGGGCGATGGTAGAGACGGTTTCATTGCTTTCCTGTAGCTTCCGGACCGCTGCGTCGACCCGGATTTGTAAGAGGTATTGTCGGGCGCTTGTTCCAAAGGCCTGACGAAAGCGGCGGTTGAACTGGCTCTCGGAAATGCCGGCCATGCGGGCTAGGGCCGGGGTGGCAATGGGTTCGCCGTAGTGATTGTGTAGATGGGAGACCACCTTCGCAAATCGGCCGATCATGCCGGAGTGGTCCCGGAACTCCTCGACGCGGCGGGAGAATCCAGCCACGCCGATCACGTTTCCTTTGGCGTCACGCACGGGGATTTTACTGGTGATGACGAGACGGGGAGAGCGGATGTATTCGGGCAGGGCTTCAATGCGATTGAACACGGGTTCTCCCGACGTCATGACAGCATAATCGTCTTCCTGATAGGCCTTCGCCCGGTCCGGCTGGAAGAAGTCGTAGTCCGTTTTGCCAATGGCCCCGGATTCGTTCGAGACTCCGCAGAATTCGCATCCCCGACGGTTCAAAGCGATGAATTGTCCCTGGGTGTTCTTGAGGAAGAAAGAGGCATTGGGAACGAGATCGAAAAGCATTAACAACTGCTCCCGGGGAAGTTCCTTCAGAAAGGTGGTTCGGAGTTGGTTTGTATAATTCATGCGCGAATTTTACACAAACAAGATTCTGCAATGCAAGACGATTGCGACCTTTCGTGGCACACTGTCCCACCATGTTGAGAGTCAGCCTCTTCTTTTTAACCTCATTTGGAATCACGATTGATTCCGGTCAGGCGGCGGTGAATTTTAATCGCGACATTCGTCCGATTCTCTCGGCGAACTGTTTCGCCTGTCATGGACCGGACAAGGAGTCCCGCGAAGGCGGGCTTCGGCTTGATACAGCCAAGGGTGCAAAGGAGGCCCTCGGGCCGATCGAAGACAGTGAGTTGATTTATCGGATTGAAACGGATGATGAAGAGGACCTCATGCCGCCGGAGGACACGGGTCATTCGTTGACGGTGGCGCAGAAAAAATTGCTTCGTGAGTGGGTGGCGTCCGGTGGGGAATACGACACGCATTGGGCCTTCGAGGGCCCGGTGAAAGCTCCCATGCCGGAAGGTGAGCATCCAGTTGACTACTTCGTGGGGAAGAGACTCAAAGAAGCGGGGATTGTTTTCTCGGAAGAGGCCGATCGATACACGCTGATCCGGAGGCTCTCGCTCGATTTGACCGGATTACCCCCGACGCTTGAGGAGGCAGATTCTTTTGTAAAGTCGGGAGATATTAATGCCGTCGTGGATCGGTTGCTTGTCTCGGAATCATTCGGAGAACATTGGGCGCGGATGTGGCTGGATCTGGCGCGATACGCCGACACCAAGGGATATGAGAAAGACCGGCATCGGGACATCTGGCGTTACCGGGATTGGGTGATCGAGTCGCTCAACCGGGACATGCCATACGATCAGTTTACGACTGAACAACTGGCGGGCGATTTGCTGCCCAAGCCCGATTCCGAGAAGCTCCTGGCGACGGCATTTCATCGCAATACGATGGAGAACGACGAGGGCGGAACGGATGATGAAGAATTTCGCGTGGCGGCGGTGAAGGACCGGGTCGATACCACGGTGCAGGTTTGGATGGGGCTTACGATGGGTTGTGCGAAATGCCACACTCACAAATACGACCCGATCAGTATCGAGGATTACTATTCTTTCTACGCCTTCTTTAATCAGACTGAAGATGCCGACCGCCCCGGTCCGGTGGTCCCGACTCCGACGGCGGCCCAGCGTGAGGCGATTGCAAATACGCAAGCCAGGATTGAGGTCTTGAAGACGGGACTCAAAACCAAGCCGGTGGGTTACCAAGAGGCTTTCGAGAAATGGAATGCGCAATTTGAAAAGTCTCCGCCTTGGCAACCGCTGAAGCTGTCGGGGATGAAATCGAAACGAGGGGTGAAGCTCACCCAGTCGGAGGACGGCACTTTGAGTGTGGCTGGAGAAAATCCGGAGAAGGACACTTGGACTCTTACCTTGGAAGTTCCAGGAGATATTCCGGTGACTGCTTTCCGAATCGAAACCTTTCCCAAGAAAGCGGGTGGGAAATGGAAGGATAAGAATGTGGCTTTGCGGGAGTTGACGGCGGAGTGGGTTCAGGACGGCCAGAAAGCTACGACGTTAAATTTGGTCAATCCGCGCGCCGATTTTTCGCAGCGGGGATGGGAAGTGGCGAAAGTGATTGATGGGAGTAACGAAGCGGGTTGGGCCTTTTCTCCAAAAGCGGCCGAAGCACATGTGGCGGTCTTTGATTTTGAGAGAGCCCTTACTGGCGGGAAACTTCGCTTAACCCTGGAGCAGGAGTATGGGCAGGGACTCCTTTTTGAATCGTTTCGTCTTTCGGTGAGTTCGCATCCGCCCAGAGAACTGGTGGCTCGGGTGGATTCCAAAGGAGGGTTGGAGCTCAAATTTTCCAAGGAGGTGTTTGAGCCTACCAAGAAAATTCATGCCGAGTTGCAAGCGGCGCAAAAGCAGTTGGCCGGACTTCAAGGTGGTATCTCAAAGACCCCGATCATGCGGGAGTTGGATGGGAAGCGCCGTCGGGTCACGAAGGTTCACAATCGGGGCAATTTTCTCGATCAGGGAAAAGAAGTTGGGCCAAGTTTGCCAGAGCTTTTTGGAGAACTGCCGGCAGAGGCGCCGAAGAATCGCCTCGGCGTTGCGAAGTGGTTGATGCAGTCGGAAAACCCGCTCACTGCCCGGGTCATGGTGAATCGCGTCTGGGCGCGATTGTTTGGAGTTGGGATTGTTGAGACGGAGGAGGATTTTGGTTCCCAGGGGACGGTGCCCTCGCATCCGGAATTGCTCGATTGGCTCGCGGTGGACTATCGGGAAAAGGGCTGGTCTTTGAAGAAGTTGCTTAAGACCATCGTCTTGTCGGAAACCTACCGTCAGAGTTCTGTGGTGACTCCGGCCATGCTGGAGGCAGATCCACGGAATCGTCTCCTTAGCCGGGCTCCACGCTTTCGCCTTTCGGCAGAAGTGGTGCGGGATCAGGCCTTGGTTGGGTCCGGTTTGTTGACGCGAAAATTGGGTGGTCCGTCGGTCATGCCGCCGCAGCCTGCAGGTGTTTGGAAGTCAACCTACAGTGGCAATAAATGGAAGAATGCCATTGGTCCAGATCGCTACCGACGGGGGCTTTATACCTATTTGAAACGCACTAGTCCGCATCCGGCTTTGATGACCTTTGATGCAGGGTCGGGCGAGGTTTGTCAGATTCGGCGGGTTCGCACGAATACGCCGCTGCAAGCACTGGTGACCTTGAATGATACGGCCTTCGTAGAGGCGGCGGGTGCGCTTTCCAAGCGAATGAAAAACCTAGCTCATGGCTTTCGCCTTGTATTGACCCGTCCGCCGACTGAGAGGGAATTGCAGCGACTGACAGCCCTCTACGATGAATTGACGCGTGACTTCGAACAGCGCCCCGAGGATGCGAAGGCTCTGCTCATGTCGGCTGGCTTGAGTGAGGGGGACGCCGCCTTGGTGGCGGTGGCCAATGTCTTATTGAACCTAGATGAAGCACTCATGAAACCATGAAGATGAATCTTATTTTCAAGGTGATCCTGATCCTGGGAGTGAGTTCTTCCGCCCGGGGAATTCCCAAAAATCTTGTCGCTCTGGATCGTCAACTCAGAGTGGATCTGCAATGGGAGGGGACCAGCTATAGCGATACGATTTATCAAATCCAGCGGTCGGAGAAGCCCGGAGGCCCCTTCACGACTCTTCCCGACACCGCAACCTTTCCCATCTACAGCGACTTCGTCGGTCAGTCAGAGCAGACTTATTATTATCGGGTCAGAGAGGTCTCTGCGAAGGGAGGATCGTTCACGCCACTCTCTGAATGGACCCAGCCGGTCGGTGGGACCACTCGTGCTCGAGACCGTGTCGGATTGATTGATGAAGTGATGGAGGCTTCGGTTCGAATCGCTACGGTGGGGAGTCATCCGCATTCCGGCTTAACGGGAGAATGGGTGACCACTCGTGGCCTTCCTCGTCGCGCGGAATGGAAAGTAGGAGCCAGCGGGGCTACCGGGATGGGTCTGGCGAATTATGTGGTTGCGGCGGAGCGAGGTTATCTTGATCGGACCAAGGCAGCGGAAATGGTGTTGAAAGCACTGCGGTTTCTGGACCGGAAGGCGGAGCGATTCCATGGAGCATTCTCGCACTGGATTAATCATGAAAGCGGCAAGGCCCTGCCATTTTCGAAATTCGATGATGGCGGCGATATAGTGGAAACTGCCCTTCTTGTTCAGGGAATTATTATCGCGAGGCAATACTTCACAAACGACTCTGCTGTTGAGCAGGAACTCCGTGAGACGGCCAATAAGATTTGGCGTGAGGTTGATTGGAACTGGTATCGCAAGGACGGCTCCGCAGCCCTCTATTGGCATTGGTCTCCAAAACATGGCTGGAAAATGAACATGCCGGTGAAGGGGTTCAATGAATCGGAAATTCTGTATATTCTGGGAATGGCTTCTCCTACGAATGCCATCCCGGTGTCTTCTTACTTCGAGGGATGGCGGAGTGGTTATTTTGGTCACGAGCGAAATCATTTTGGAACGCGATTGGAGCTGGGCCGGGGACTCGGTGGGTGCACTTTTTGGTATTATTATTCCTACCTCGGACTGAATCCACGCGAGATGATTTACAAGGGCCGGAGCTATCGGGATCACTTCCGTGATCTGTGCACGGTTCAGATTAATTCGATGCGCTCCCAGGCGAAGCGCTACCGGGGTTATGATCAATTGTGGGGGCTGACGGCAGCTCCCGGGCCCGATGGATACTCCGGATTTAAGCCGGGCAAGCTGGATAATGGCACGATTGTTCCGGCTGCTTCCCTATCCGCCTATTTGTATGCCCCGGCTGCTTCCCGTCAGTCCCTCGAGACGATGTATTATCAGCATGGCGACAAAATTTGGCAGGAGTTCGGCTTCCTGGAATCCTTCAATCTGACACGGGATTGGCAGCACTCGGGTTACCTTGGCATTGATGCGGGTCCTGTTGCACCGATGTTGGAAAACTATCGCACGGGACTGCTTTGGAAGCTCTTCATGAATGCTCCGGAAATTCGCACGGCCATGAAGAAACTGAAATCCGACTCCCGATGGAATTTATAAACGAACTGATGATGAACTTGAAGATTGAACAAACACGCGCGCAGACTCGCCGTCATTTTTTCGGGCAGGCCGGTCTTGGATTTGGAGCCTTGGCCTTGAGTGATCTTTTGGCTGCGGACACTAAACCGGCTTTCCAAATCCCAGCAAAAGCCAAGTCGATCATCTACCTGCACATGGCGGGTTCGCCTTCGCAGATTGATTTGTTTGAGAACAAGCCCGCCTTGACGAAATTCCACGGAAAGGAATGCCCTCAGGAATATCTCGAAGGGAAACGATTTGCCTTCATCAAGGGTGTTCCCAAGATGATGGGGCCGGTTTTCAATTACGCCCAACGTGGCGAGAGTGGCCAGTGGATCAGCGATCTTCTCCCGGGCTTGAGTTCGGTGATCGACGATGTGTGCGTCATTCGCTCGATGCACACCGATCAATTTAATCACTCGCCGGCCCAGCTTCTTTTGCAAACGGGGAATTCCTTGTTGGGTTCCCCTTCGATGGGATCGTGGGTCACTTATGGCCTCGGGAGCGAGAACAAGGATCTACCTGGCTTTATGGTGCTGGCTTCGGGAGGCAAAACTCCCAGTGCCGGGAAGTCGCTGTGGGGCTCGGGCTTTCTGCCGACGCTTTATCAGGGAGTGCAATGCCGCACCGATGGGGGTGATCCCATTTTATATTTATCCGATCCCAAGGGAATGAGTCGGGAGGCCCGGCGCAAGACCCTCGATGCGCTCAAGGATCTGAACGACTACCAGCATCAGCACATTGGTGACCCGGAAACACTCTCGCGTATTGCGCAATATGAGTTGGCGTTTCGGATGCAGGCTTCGGTGCCGGAGGTGATGGACATCAGCAAGGAACCAAAGCACATCCTGGATCTTTATGGTGCGCAACCGGGTCACATTTCTGCCGCCGAGACCGCCGCCGACCCTCGCCAGATTTACAAGGGCGACGATCCGACCTTCGCCAACAACTGTCTCCTAGCACGGCGACTGGTCGAAAATGGCGTGCGCTTCGTGCAACTCTACGATTGGGGTTGGGATCACCACGGTTCGTCGCTGGGCGAATCAATCGATGAGACTTTACCGATTAAATGTCAGCAGATTGACAAGGCCATCGCAGGCCTCATCAAAGATCTGAAACAACGCGGGCTTTTTGAGGAAACGCTCATTGTTTGGGGCGGAGAGTTTGGACGCACGCCGATGATGCAGAACAACGTGCGCAACGAATTAAAAAAAGGCTTCTACGGCCGCGACCACCATCCGCACGCCTTCACGATGTGGATGGCAGGCGCGGGAATCAAGCCAGGTGCTTTCGGTCAGACCGACGATATTGGATATTATATCGGAGAGGATCCGGTGGGTATTCGAGACCTGCAAGCGACTATTCTGCACCTTCTCGGACTTGACCCGAACCGCTTCAGCTTTCCCTATCAGGGCTTGAACCAGCGCCTCATCGGCCCGACTGATGCCGGTGAATTAATCAAGGGAGTGCTGGCGTAGGTCTGGTTTTGCGCAAAGGGAAAATCAACTTTTTCTCATGATTCCCGGAGATCGTATTTGCCGGTTTTCTCAGAGCCTTTCTTGATGATGAGCTCAGCCCCGAGGAGAGGGTTAAGAACATTCATCAGGTCTTTATTTTCCGGGTTTCCACCAAGCGTCGAGGGACTTTCTGAGGGCCGTGATTTTTTCGGGGTGTTTGTCGGCGAGGTTGGTTTTTTCGTGGGGGTCTTTGGCGAGGTTGTAAAGTTCGGCTTTGCCAGCCTCATTGCCGGGGCGTCCGGTGTAGCGTCCGTTGTATCTCTTTACGAAGGAGGTGTCGTTGATGTGATCGATGAGTTTCCAGTCGCCCTGGACGATGTAGCGGGACTCGCAGTTGGAGGTGGTATTGGTGACGTCCTGCATGTCGTGGTTTCCGTCGTAGCCGAAGATCACGTTGCGCTTGGCGAGGGCTGCGGTGTCGCGGAGGTCGAGGCCGGTCATGGCTTTGGGCACTTCAAGACCGCAGGCTTTTAAAATGGTGGGCGCAATGTCGATGGAGGAAACGAGGGTTTTCTGGTCCATGACGGCAGGGACTTTGTCGGGCCACTTGACCATGATGGGAGTTCGGATGCCACCTTCGTGTGGTTCCTGTTTGGACTGCGGGGCATATTTCCCGGAGTCGCCGGATTGGATCCAGCCGTTGTCGCATACGTAGACGATGATGGTGTTTTTGCCGAGGCCGCGGGAGTCGAGTTCGTCGAAAAGTTCGCCGCAGGTCTGGTCGAACCATTCGACCATGGCGTAGTAGCGGGCGATGAATTTGTTGGGCTCGAGTTTGAGGTATTTGTCGTAGAGCTCCTTGGGCGGATTGTGCGGGGTGTGGGGAAGGAAGGGGGCGTGCCAGATGAAGAAGGGCTTTTCCTCTTTCTTGGCTTCATCGAGGAAGGACTTGATGGGGGCAATGCCGGTGCGGGAGATCTTCAAGCCGAGGTCACCGTGGCGGCCACCTTTTTTGGGGTCGGCGTGTGTCATGGCACTGGAGAAACCGTGGCGTTGTGGTTTTCCTTCCCAGAATTTTCCAGTCTGCAAGGAGAGATATCCGGCGTCTCCGAGGAGGCGGGCAAGGTTGGCTTGCTTTTGGAATCCGGCATAAATTTGTTCGTGGAAGGGAGCCGTTTTGGGAGCTGAGCGGGAGGAGCGACCTTTGACTCCTTCGACGAGAAGATCGTTTCCGGTGATGCCGTGCACGGGGGTGTGGAGTCCGGTGAAGATGGAGGCGAGGGAAGGCCGGCAAAGCGGAGAGGTGACGTAGCCGCGGGTGTAGGTGAGGGACTCGGAGGCGAACTTGTCGATCCGCGGAGTTTTGATGATTTTGTGGCCGGTGAATCCGTAGTCGGTCCAGGATTGGTCATCGGAAAGGATAAGAACGACATTGGGTTTTTCTGCAAGACCGAGTTGGGTCAGGCAGATCGTGAGTATGACTAGGATGTGCTTCATGAGTGGATTTAAGTGAGACTTTGAGAGAGGAAGAGAACGTCTGGCAAGTTTTACGGGCGGAGAAATACGATACGGTTCTTGTGAAGTTTTCAAAAATGAGCGGTTGATGGGGAATTTGTCCTATCGGTCGAGGGAAATGGCCTCGGCGTAGGCGAGTTCCCCGGTGCGGCCGTCGTAGTATTGGAAGATGACCTGCGGATGCGGGTAGGCCACGAGTCGTTTGTCGCCGAGCTTCTTGGGCATGTTGAAGACGTTGTTGACCTGAACGACGCAGAAGTGCGGGTAGAGGCGTTCGAGGCGCGGGAGGTCGGGGAGGATGTAGGAACTCCAGCGGATGTCGCACTTGCGTGGACCCCAGTCGAAGATGCCGGTGGCGGGGCGATCCATCTCGTCGTTTTTGGGAACGTGGTTCACGCTGTTATGCGGGCCGCAGCAGAACTCCCAGACGTTGTCGGTGATCTTGATGGCGAAGCTGTTGTGAAGGTCGCCGGTGAGGACGAAGACTTTCTTTCCGAGCTTGTCCCATTCGTCGATGAGCTTTTCGCGTTCGTGGAAAAACCCGGTCCAGGCTTCCTCTTTGTTGCCGGCGGCTTCGAACCCGCCCGCGCCGCTGTGGGGGATCATGAAGGGGACCGAGGAAGTGAGGAAAAAGAAATCGGCGTCGCTTTCTTTCATTGATTTTAGAAGCCACTCGCGCTGGGATTTCCCGATCATGGAAATGCCTTCTTTTCCGCGGTCGGTAACGTCGTGCATGTCGCGTGAGCTGCGGGTATCGAGAAGGAAGAACTCGCAATTTGCGACGCGAAAATTTCCGTAGGAACGTCGGGCGATGGAGTAGTTCACGGTGTCGCTGACCTTGGCGGGCATGTGGAGCTGCAAGGTGTGTTTATCGACGACCTTGGCGATGTCGTAGACGTAAGAATTCTTGTGGCCCTCGTCGTTGTCGAATTTGAGGTTGTTGACCCCGGCTTCGGGCGTGCCCCAGTGGACGTGGAGGTTGCCCATTTCATCGAGCGGGAGTTTGGTAAAGTCGGTGTTGGGATCGATGAGGAGATCGCTGCCTTCTTTCATTTGGCCGCGGCCAATGTGGACTTCGTTGGAGTGAGCGACGGGATTGGCCCAACCGAGGTAGTCGTAAAAGGCGCGCGTTCCGATATCGCGGAAGACGGTGCGGCGGTGGCGCTTGCCGGTTTCGGCTGAGCCCCAGATGTCGTTGACGAGTTCGTGGTCATCGAAAGTAAAGTAGCTCGGGACGTTGCGATGCCATTTGGCGCGTTCGACGCCGCGGCTCATGTAGAGTTTGTAGTTTTCCCAAACTCCGACGATGGATGGAGCATTTTCGACGACGGGCGGGAGGGTATTGACACCCTGGGTGAGCCGCCAGGCTTCAGCGGGATAGGTGCGGAGCTCTTCGTAAAGCCAGTCCCCGTTCATGATGTGAAAGTGAGTCTTGTCAGCCCAGTCCTGGTTGAGGTTTTCGTAGACGGGTGCGCGGTGGCCGATGCCGTGGATCGGGTTTTGGTTGGCGCAGGAACCGACTTCGAACCGGAAATTGAAGAGGCCTTCGGGATTGTGTTCGGGGTGGATGCTGTCTTTCTTGGAGGGAAGAGTGAGGAAGGATCCGGGGAGGCCGTGAGGGTTCCCCTCGACGAAGATTTGGTAATGGTATCGGGTGTCGCCCTTGAGTCCGGAGAGCTGGGTGAAGCCGGTGAGGTCGTGTCCGATCTTGGTAGTGGCCGGTTGGCTGGTTTGATCGAGTGCATTTTCGGCGAGGCCGTATTTGACGACGAATTCGCCTTCCTCGGAAGTTCGGCCCCAGACGAGGACGGAATCGGTGGTGGGTTTTCCGAGCATCGGCCCGTGGGTCAGGCGGATGGGATCGCGGTGGACTTGCGCTGGGGCGGAGAGAGAGAGGCAGAGAAAGAGAGCTACTGTGGGCCTGAACATTTTGCTATTCTGAATAGCTTGCCGAAGAATGCACTGTCATTCTTCAGGAGTTGAATTTGGGGTAGGAATCTGGAGCGGTGAAGTAAGGGGTTGGGTCGTCGCCAGCATGGATCATGAGGCAGCGATCGATTGGTTCATTGGGCTGCCAGGATTCGAGGGGGATGTCGGTGAGAAGATCAAATGGGACGGGCCAGAGGTGTTTTGGGATGAGATGGAATTGAGTCTCTTTTGGGAAATAAGAAGAGAGTTCGTGTGAGTGGAGCCAGCGGCCCCGTCGGCAGGTGGGGGAAATGAATTCGGGGTTCGCCAATTGGCCGGCATGGATATGATCGAAGAGGCAGCCGTAGATAAATTGCTTCGTTTCGATGGATTCGTTACAATAAGTTTCCGGGAGATGATTCTGGAAGCGTGAAGGAAGAGTGAGTTGGTGATCGCGGAGTCGGGTAAGTTTGCGGTGGTAGTTGTCGCGGGCATCGGGGCCGGGAAGGGCGAGACCGTCCGGGGTGTCGACGGCGAGGTAGAACTTGGTGGCGAGTTCGAGGTGGATGAGATTGCCGGTGGATTTTTCGCGGAGGAGGAAATCCAGCTCGCCGACGGTAGTGTGGATGTCTTTGCGGATTTGGAGGTTTTTTTCAAGGAGATCGAGGGTGGATGATTCCCGCAGGAGGGTGTGAAGGGCGTCTTCGTAGAGGTGACCGAGTTTCTGATTAAGATTGAGAGCTGGGATTGGGTTGGTAAGGGCGAGATGAGAGCGGGCA
>JAKMEV010000174.1:0-18553 GCA_022425785.1 Akkermansiaceae bacterium
CCTTGATCGTTGAGACTCATGAGATCGACTATACTCGGAAGATTACCGTTTATGTGCCTGCGCAATACAAAGCGGGCAGTGCTGCGCCTTTCATGGTTTGTCATGACGGACCGAAAGGGAAACCCAAGCAAACGATCCCAAATATCCTCGATAATCTCATCGCCCAGAAGCGGGTGCCCCCGATGGTGGTCATTCAAATCGCCAATGGCGGTGGAGATGCCCAGGGTCATCAGCGGGGCAAGGAATACGACACCATGTCTGGGGTCTTTGCCGAGTATATCGAGACCGAGGTTCTTCCCCGGGTGGAGAAAAATTGTCAGATTAAACTCACCAAAAACCCGGACGGACGCGCCGTGATGGGAAGCAGTTCAGGTGGATCGGCCGCCCTCATCATGGCCTGGTATCGCACCGATCTGTATCGCCGCGTGTTGACCACCTCCGGGACTTTCGTGAATCAGCAGTGGCCCTTTGATCCCAAGACGCCGGGTGGGGCCTGGGATTTCCATGACAAGCTGATTCCTCAAAGTCCAAAGAAACCGATCCGTCTCTTCCTCGCGGTGGGCGATTACGATCTTCTTAACCCGAATGTCATGCGTGATGACATGCACGATTGGGTCGAAGCCAATCATCGCATGGCGAAAGTTCTGAAAACGAAGGGCTATGAATACCAGTATCTCTTCTGCCAAAATTCCGGTCACGGAATCGGCAACGCCAAGACCCAATTCCTCCCTCATGCTATCGAGTGGGTCTGGCACGGCTACCAAGAGGAGAAGTAGAAACACCCCGCCAAATAGTGGGTTTTCAATGTTCGGGGGAAATCCTGTCTCCCTCGCTGGACAAGTCATTCCCGTTTCTTTAGCTTCGTGGCATGAAGTTGCTGCCCTTGCTCCTCTTGTCCCTTGCTACGCTCAGTCACGCGAAGAAACCAAACATCGTTTTCTTCTTCACCGACGATCACGCACCTCACGCCATCGGGGCTTACAACGGTTGGCTTAAGTCGGTGAACCCGACTCCGGAAATCGACAAGCTCGCGGCTGACGGGATGCTCTTCGAAAATTCCTTCTGCACCAACTCGATTTGCGGACCGTCCCGCGCTGTCATCATGAGCGGCAAGCACAGCCACAAAAATGGCTTCATGAACAATGGGAATAGCTTCGACTGGAATCAGCAAATCTTCCCGAAAATTCTCCGCGCTGCCGGTTACCACACGGCACTCTACGGAAAGTCCCACCTCAAAGGAAACCCACAGGGCTTCGATTCCTGGGCCGTTCTTCCCGGGCAGGGCGATTACTACAATCCGGCTTTGATCACCCCCGAGGGTCGCAAGGTTGTTCAGGGATACTGCACCGACATTGTTACCGACATGGCCATCGATTTCGTGAAAGAATCCAAAGCTCTCGGCAAGCCCTTCATGTTGATGTGTCAGCACAAGGCCCCGCACCGCACCTGGATGCCTGCCCTCCGCCACCTCCATCTCTACGACGATATCGAGATCCCCGAGCCTGATACTCTCTTCGACCAATACGAGGGCCGCATTCCCGCCCAGCATCAAGAGATGGAGATCGATCGTCACATGTATCTCGATCACGACCTCTTCACGGATCTCACTCCCGATCTCAAAATTCCCAAGCAACGTCGTCCCAGCGAAGATCGCTCCGCATACATGAACATGAAGCGCATGACGCCCGAGCAACTCAAAGTCTGGCGCGCCGCCTACGGCCCCAAAGACAAGGCCTTCCGTGAGGCCAAGCTCACCGGACGCGATCTCGTTCGCTGGAAATTCCAACGCTACGCCAAGAACTACCTCCGCAGCATTAAGGGCGTGGATGAAAATCTCGCCCGCCTCCGCAAGACTCTCGAAGACGAAGGCCTCGCTGATAACACCGTCTTTGTTTACTCCTCCGACCAAGGTTTCTACATCGGTGATCACGGTTGGTACGACAAACGCTGGATGTATGAAGAGTCGCTCAAGATGCCTCTCATCGTTTCCTGGCCCGGCAAGATCAAGCCTGGCTCACGCAATACCGAGTTGGTGCAAAACCTCGACTACGCCCAGACTTTCCTCGAAATGGCCGGAGCAAAAATTCCCGCCGACATGCAGGGCAAATCGCTGGTCCCTCTCTTGACGGGTAATACCCCCGACGATTGGAGGAAGTCCATCTATTACCACTACTACGAGTATCCCTCTTACCACCAGGTGCCCCGCCATAACGGCATCCGGACTGACCGATACAAGCTCATCAACTTTTATGAATTTGGGGAGTGGGAATTCTACGACCTCAAAACGGATCCCGATGAATTAAAAAATCTCTACGGAAATCCCCAGAAAAAGGAACTCATCGAAGACATTCGCAAGCAACTCCTTGCGCTGCAAAAAGGCTATGGAGACGACACCGTTCTCCCCACCAAGCCAAAGAAATGGCAGGCGGAAAGGCGTGCCACCACCAGCGTAAAGACCAAGGCGGAATTTCCGCCACGCACGAAGTAAGGGTGAGTCGCTACTGGCGGTTGAGGATCAGAATGGGATCGCCGAGTTGATTGCGCTGGTAGATTTTGACCTGCCCCTGACTGATGAGGCTGCGAAGGTTGGCGTTGGGATTGGCGGTGGGGTCGAATTTTCCGTAAGACCTTTTGAGATAGGGAACCAGCTTGTGCGCTTCGTCGATATCAGGAACGGGGCAGCCGAAGGTGCAGGGAATGCGGCCGATCATTCGTTGGGACCGCCGTTGTTGGAGCATTTCACTGGCATCGGGATTGTAGGAATGGATGACCACTCCATTGGGGACGTAGCCGCGGCGCTTGGGGTCGGGGTAGGTTGGAGGAAAATGAATCTCAGCGTAGATCCCGGCGACCCCTTTTTTGGAATCTCCGGTTTGAATGCCATGGTTGGCGCCCTTGGCAATGCGGACCCCACCCATCGTGAAAAACCCGGGAGGGGTTTGGGCATGCTTGGTTCCCAAGCCACGTTTTCCGGTGCCGCAGCGGAGAGTCTCGTGAGTCTTGCGGGTTTTGAGGGAAATGACGCGCATCTGTTGCTTCTTGGGATCAACGACGTAGAGCAACTCGGGATTGTAGTTGGGGTGACCGGCTTGGCGCTGGTTGGCGATGAAGGATCGCACGTCGTCCCAGTGAAGTTTGCTGGGTTTGGTTGGTGATGAATTACCGCTGCCGCAGGACTGGAGACAAGCTAAGGTGAGACAGAAGATGGCGTGGCGGACACTCTTGGACATGGGGGATAGGTAGCATGAAAGTATTTTGGGTGGAAGCTTCCCTCACGAGGTGGTTGAGTTAACCCGCTCGACTTCGGGTCGGTCATCTTTCAGATGGTGGATCGGTAAAAAAAGTGAACCCTGATTTCTGATCGCCCCATACATCTTTGAAACCTATGCAGACCGTTGAGCCGCCAGAGACCACCGAGAGCGAGTTGGTCGCGCGCGCGCAGAACGGCGATCTTGATGCTTTTTCCAGGTTGATGGAAGGGGTGCAGCCGCGATTGCTTTCGCAGGCGATTGTGTTTTGTCAGGATCCTGATCTGGCGGGTGACCTGATGCAGGAAACGATGATCGCGGCGTGGAAGAGCCTCAAGCGTTTCGATGGGACGTGCCAATTATTTACCTGGCTCTACGTCATCTTGCAGCGCCAGCACGGGCGGGCGAGAGGCTGGTTTTCACGGCGGCTTCCATTACCAACGGCGGAGCAAATTCTGGCTGGCTCCCAGCGCGAGGCCGCAGCGGGCACTGAGAATTCCGACTTCGGTTCCGATGAAGCCGAGCTTGTCCGTTCTCTTGTTTCTGCTCTTCCACCCAAGCATCGGGAGGTGATTCGACTTCGATTTTACGCCGACGCGAGCGAGGCGGAAACGGCCAGTGCTTTGGGTATTTCGGTCGGCACGGTGAAGAGCCGTCTGCACCACGCTCTAAAAAAACTGCAAGGGATGAGGGAAAAATTGAACCTCTTGCGGGGCGAAGAACATTAACCACTAGAAACAAGGATGAAAGACGACAATCAAGACCTGACCGAGCTGCTTCAGAACGATGCCCAGCGCATCCGTGAAAGTGAGGAGTTCGATTTTATACTACATCAAGACACGATGCGGCGGATTCGATTGGAGGAACCGGGTGAAAATCGAGAGCGAGGTTTTTACTGGTCTCCCTTAAAAGTGTCCGCGACTGCTGCCATCGCCGTGATCGCTGCCGTCTTGGTGTTTCGCTTTGACGAGCCTCCCGCTCAGCCCGAGACAAAATCGGGTCAGGAAATCGCCCAAGTGGCAGATCCAGAACCCAGTTCAGTGCTCTCCTACCGAAACGCGTTTGCGGAGGGAGAGGACGTTCTGCTGGCCATGTTAGACCAGGAGGCTCGGGTTGTCCTGCCGAAATCAGCCGCTGTTTTTGAATCAAATCGCTAGCACGCGAACAACCCAACTATTATCCAAATTACTCTGATGAAATACCCAATTAGATCCATCATTCTCGTCATCCTCTGTTGTGCGTCTTCCCTGCTGCGGGCTGCCGAGGTTCGGAGTTCCCGAAACACAAATCCAGCACTGCTCTATTGGCAGGCCGCTGCTGAGCTTCCTCCCCTGAGCGAAGCGCAAGCCAGGCAATTGCGTGAAATTGCCGATGGCAAGATCCCCTTCAAGGCGGAGATTATCGAAGAATTTGATTTCGAGCAGCCGGTGAAATTTTTGCGCAAGGCGGTCGTTTCCGAAGCTCCCTGCGAATGGGGGCTGGCCTGGGAAGAGGGAGTCGCAATGACAACCCCTCATCTGGCCAAGATGCGCGAGTTTTCGACGATCGTGTTGGTCCTCGCGGAAGCGAAATTTGCCAAGGGTGAAGTGGCTGGGGGAATCGATCTTCTTTTGGTGGCTCATCACATCGCTCGCGATGCCGGAGTGACTCCGTTTTTGATCAGCAATATCATCCAGAATGTTCTGGAGCGGAGAACGATTGAGACAGCGGCACGTCACTGCATGAGTTGGGATGCGGAAATGCGGGGAGACTATGCCCGCCGCCAAAGCGAGCTGCCCGGTCTGAGTTCGCTGCCCCAGGCCTTTGCCTGGGAACTCGCATGGATTGATGTTTGGGAGAAAGAGCTCCTAGAAGATTTTGATCAAGCGAGGGAGAAGTTGGGGCTCGCCGCCAGCAGCACAGAAAGTGATCCCTTCGAGGACCCCAAGCTGGTTCATGAAATGACCGATAGTTATCGCAAGGTGCATGCTAAGGGCATGGCCGCCCTGAAGTTGAAGGGTAAAGCGCGACGTGTCGCCGTGGCGGAATTCGAGGAGAATATGACAGCGGATCTCACCGCCAACAAAAAACTGACCAGGAATATTTTGGTGGCACTGGCGATGCCGACTCTCAGTAAGATGGTGCGCGGAGAGGATCAGACTTCGATCGCACGGGCGATGTTGAAGTCCGCACTGAAGTACGGACCTGAGATCAGTGAGAAAGGCCTGGAAGGGCAGCCTTTCAAATTAGTCAGGAAGGATGGCGGATGGGAGCTGGACTCGAAAGAGCTAGAATTCTCCTTAAAAATCAGGAAGTAAGGATTGGAAATTTATTCAGCGGGGGGATCATGCCGTTTCCCGTATTCGTCGGTTTGTTTCTTGGTTTGGTAAGCTCGGTGACAAGGGGGGGCGAAGTGGGACCGCTCGGTTCCCTTGTCCGAACGAACTTTAGATTTCGGTGATAAGTGCGGGGGCTTGCCCCCGTTGAAAGGGGACTCAATGAAATCTGCTTCGACGCTCTTACTTGTCTTGACCGCAGTCCTGCTGACGGCGGGGCTTTCTGTGGCTGAGGAGAAAGTTTCGAAGGAGGTGAAAATTGAATTTCAAAAAAAGATCGAGCCGCTGTTGCAGGACTATTGTTTCGACTGTCATGGAGATGGGAAGATGAAGGGGGATTTTGTGCTCGATGAGTATGAGAGCATCGAGGCGATGTTAAATGATCAGCTGACGTGGCTGCGGATCTGGGAGAATGTCCGCACGGACCTCATGCCGCCGTCGAAAGAGAAGTTTCAGCCGAGCACGGAGGAACGGAAGGAAATCATTTCCTGGATTGAGAAGAAGATTTTCAAATTGGATCCCGAAAATCCCGACCCGGGCCGCGTGACGATCCGGCGCATGAATCGCGAGGAGTATCAAAATACTATCGCGGATGTTGTGGGAGTGCGGTTTAACGCGAATGATAATTTCCCTGCCGACGATACGGGGTTTGGATTTGATACCATCGGAGACGTACTCACGATTTCGCCGCTCCTGATGGAAAAGTATCTCAGTGCGGCAGGGGAGATCGCCGTCATGGCCGTGCCGGAGGATGCGGGAAAGCCGAAGCCCATCGATATCGATGCTGGGAGCTTCAAAGACCGGGGCGGAAGCCAGACGGCGCGGTTCATGGAAGTGAATCAGAAGCAGATCGTGACGGCGAAACGCCGCATTGATGCGGGCGGCGAGTATGAATTGGAAGTGGCCTATTCGCTTCAGAGCGAAGGGGGCCGTCCGAAGAAACAAACCGGAAAGTGGCAGTTTTTTGTCGATGGCAAGAAGCTCAAGGAGTTCGACATTAACTCGGACAAGTATGTGCGCAGCCGCTTTGTGGAGAAACTTCAGCTGCCGAAAGGTGAGCATCGATTTGAGTTTGCAATCGAAACCGGGGAAAAAGGGGAAGGTAAAGGGACAGCGGGCATCCGCGTGGATCGTTTCCGGTTGAAGCATCCTGGCTCGGATGGGGCCTGGGATCTTTATCCCGACAGCTACAAGCGGATTTTGCTCGATGGCCTGCCGCCGAGGGAGGAGGACAAGCAAAAGGACTACATGCGCAAGATCGTCGAGAGCTTTGCGACGAAGGCCTTTCGGCGTCCGCCGCGTAAGAAGCTGGTGGATCAAATTAGCTCACTTGCAAACGCGAAGATTGATGAAGAAGGAGCGAAGTTTGTCGACGGAGTTCGTCTCGCGGTGACGGCGACTTTGGCTTCGCCGAGTTTCCTTTATCGAAGTGAGGTGCAAGCCGAGCCGGATAATCCGGGCAAGGTGGTTCCGATTGATGAATATGCCTTGGCATCCCGACTTTCGTATTTCTTATGGAGTTCGGCGCCCGACCAAGAGTTATTAGGTCTCGCGGCGGAAGGAAAGCTGCGTGAGAACCTGCGGAAGCAGGTCGACCGCATGTTGAAGGATGGGAAGGGGAATCGCATGGTTCAGAATTTTGTGGGGCAGTGGTTGCAGGCGCGTGACATGCCCGGACGGAACATCGATGTGCGACGTATCATCCGCGAGCGCGATCGGAGAAAGGCGGCCCGCGTGTTCAATAGTAGTCATCGGGTGGACATGAAGAGGGAGACCGAGGAATTCTTCCGGCATATTCTTGTGGAGAACCGTCCGCTTCTGGAACTCTTGGATGCCAACTATTCCATGCTCAACGAAAACCTCGCCAACTTCTACGGAGTAGGGGGAGTAAAGGGAGGGCAGTTTCGTAAGGTGGAGTTTGATCGGAGCGCGAAAGGTCGGGGTGGAATTTTGGGTCAGGGCACTTTCCTCATCGTGACTTCCCAATCAACACGGACTTCGCCGGTGAATCGCGGTTTGTTTGTGCTCGATAACATCTTGGGAACACCGGCTCCACCGGCTCCCCCCGACGTGCCGGAGCTTGAAGAGGTGGCGAAGGAGTTTGATCGCACTGCGACGATGCGCCAGCTCATGGAAGTGCACCGTGAGAAGCCGCTTTGTGCCTCCTGTCACGAGCGGATGGACCCGATTGGACTGGCTCTTGAGAACTTTAATGCTATCGGTCAATGGCGCGACCAGGAAGACGGCAAGGACATCGACAGTGCCGGAAAACTCGTTACGGGAGAGGACTTTTCCAACGTCATGGAGCTCAAGAAGATCCTCGTGACCTCTCGAAAGCAGGATTTTTATCGCTGCCTCACGGAGAAGATGTT
This sequence comes from Akkermansiaceae bacterium, assembly GCA_022425785.1. GTDB lineage: Bacteria > Verrucomicrobiota > Verrucomicrobiia > Verrucomicrobiales > Akkermansiaceae > SW10. The sequence continues at coordinate 7,936 of JAKMEV010000174.1, forward strand.
GACCTATGCGCTCGGCCGTGGAGTGGAGTATTACGACGCTCCATCCGTCGATGCTATTATCGCTCAGACGGTCAAGGCGGGAGGCGGGCTCAAGGATCTCGTGAATGCGATTACTGAAAGTGTTCCGTTTCAGAAGCGTAGAGGAGATAGGGCTTTCTAGGCTGGTTTTGTGACTTCTGTTTGCATATTTTAAAAGCCGAGGGAAAATCTGATCAATTGAATCCATGAACAAACCATCGATCAATCTTGGGCGCCGTGCCTTTCTTCGAGGAGTCGGAGCTACCGTGGCGCTGCCTTCGTTCCGCTCATTAGGTGCCGAAACGAAAGCTGCTGAAGCGGTTGCCCGGAGCGTCACGGCAACGGGCGCGCCTCTTCGCATGGCTTATCTTTATGTGCCAAATGGTGTGATTATGGATAAGTGGCGCCCCGAGGGCGTGGGTTCGGATTTCAAGTTCAACCATTCGATGAAGTCGCTTGATCCCTTTAAGAAGGATCTGCAGATCATCAAGGGAATGGAGCAGATTAATGGAACTGCCGGGCCGGATGGTGCGGGCGACCACGCGCGTGCGGGGGCGACCTTCCTTACCGGAGCACGTCCGAGAAAGACAGCCGGGGCAGATATTAAATTGGGAATTTCGGTCGACCAAATGGCCGCGAACTATATCGGATCGGAGACGCGATTGTCCTCGCTCGAGCTCTCGTGTGACGCGGTGCGCAAGTCGGGAAGATGCGACTCGGGATATTCCTGTGCGTATCAGTATAATCTTTCGTGGCGTTCGGCGACGCAGCCGATGACTCCGGAATCTAATCCCCGTTTGGTCTTCGAGCGTTTGTTTGGAGGTGGCTCAAATGAAGAGCGCAAGAAGAGCCTAGCCAAGCGGCGGGCAGAGAAGCGTTCCATTCTCGACATCGTCATGAGCGACGCCAAGTCGATGAACAAGCAACTCGGTCGCAACGATCGCAACAAGCTCGATGAATACATGACCGGGGTTCGTGAGATTGAGCGGCGTATTGAAAAAGCCGAGGGCTTTGGTCCTCCACCAAATCCTGGTGTCGAGGCTCCTGAGGAAGGTGTGCCGCGTGAGTATCAGGAGCACATCCGATTGCTCTTCGATATGATGCTCATAGCTTTCAAGACGGACCAGACCCGGATTTCTTCCTTCCTCCTGGCGCACGACGGGAGTAACCGCAACTTTACTCATCTGGGGGTGAGCGAAGGGCACCACGGACTTTCCCATCATCGTGATGATCGGAGAAAGATGGATAAGATCGTTAAGATCGACACTTTCTATTCCGAGCAATTGGCATACTTCCTCGAGCGAATGAAGTCGACGGAAGACGTCGATGGAAAGAGCTTGCTGCACAACTCCATGATCGTGTGGGGAAGCGGACATTCTGATGCCAATCGTCACACCCATGATGATCTTCCCATCATTCTGGCTGGAAATGCCGGTGGTAAATTCAATCCCGGCCGCCATCTGGAGCTTCCGGTTGAAACTCCCTTGAACAACCTCTACATGCGGATGTTGCACGAGGCCGGAGCGCCTACGGATCGCATCGGCGATTCCACTGGCGTGCTCAAGGGGATATAGAGGCTACCTACCTCGCCGTTTCCTTTTTGGGATTCCTTTGAGGTGGATTTCCCGGAGGCTCTGAACTGAAAGTCACCCCACGAAGAGAAACGGTTGTGCTTAGACTTTGCCGGGCGCCGGAATTTCGAAGCCTTTCCGATTGGGATCTTTGAGGAGAGCGTTTGCTGCGGCGGCGTGCTCGCCGGTGTGCTTTTCGGTCTTAGGGTCGAAGGTAAGCCAAGGACCGACCTTGTAATTTGAGCCGTCTTTGGGAATGCCGACTCCATCGGACATGATGCTGTGGAGGTGACCAAAGTGCTCGGCGGCCGGAGTATTATCGCCGAAGCGCCCGGCTTTTGAGTTGAAGGGAACGTCTTCTCCGAGTCGGTAGGAGTTGTTCATGAGGTGGCCGAGGACGCAGCCATAGTGGGCTTCGAGCACGTTGCCGTTGGCCATCTCTGGTTTGCCGGCACGGCAGGCTGCGATAAAGCTGCCCCAGTTTCCGCCCGGAGTGACGTCGCCTTTGTCCACTTTGACGGACTCTCCTTTTTTGGAGCCGGGCGCGTAGTATTTGTTGCGGATGATCTTTCCGCCGTCTTCGAAGTAATATTCGTTTTCGACCTGACGTTCGTAGCCTTTGTAATTCACGTTGCGGACGTTGAAGAAGGCCCATTGTCCGTTGGGATACTCGGCCATGCCCATCATGGTGTTGGGAGTCTCGCCTTGGTCGTTCCACTGGAACCGGCCACCGAGAGACATCACGCGGACGGGATTGGTTTGATCTTCATCGAGAGCCCAAGCCGCGACGTCGAGTTGGTGGGTGCCCTGGTTGTTCATGTCGCCGTTGCCGGTTTTCCAGAACCAATGCCAGTCGTAGTGGGCATAGTTGGCGTGGTAGTCATCGATCTGAGCGGGGCCGCGCCAGAGATTCCAGTCGAGGTTCTCGGGCGGAGTGGCGATCTTGTCGTGGCCGATTCCGCCGCGTGGCTTGCAACAGTATCCGTAGGAGATTTTGAGGCGCCCAAATTTCCCGGCGCGGATCGCTTCGCTAAGGCCGGCGATCCCGGCATCGGAGCGACGTTGCGTGCCGTGCTGAATCACGACGCCGTATTTTTGTTGGGCTTCGACACAGATGCGGCCTTCTGCGACGTCGTGGCTCATGGGCTTTTCGACGTAGACGTGCTTGCCGGCTTGGGCGGACCAGATCGTCATCAGGGAATGCCAATGGTTCGGAGTTGCGATGGAAACGGCGTCGAGGTTTTTGTCGGCAAGTGCTTCGCGGATGTCCGAGATGCCTTTCGTGGTGAAGGGCCGGCCTTTTGCTTCGACCTTCTTGCGAAGGTCGTTCATACGACTGGCGAGAACTTTCTTGTCGGGATCGATCAGATAAGCGATTTCGACATTCTTTTGCCCGAGAAAACCATCGATGTGATTCTTGCCACGTCCATTGAGCCCGGCAACGGCAATACGGAGGCGATCATTGGCCCCGATAATTTGAGCGCCGGCAAGGCCGCCTGAGATGAAGGGCGAAACACCGGCGGCTAGGGTGGATTTGAGAAAGTGGCGTCGTTTGTTGATCATGGTTTTTTGCAAGAGTTGATGGAGAGGTTGAGCGATCTGTATGATCAGAGCAAGGAGGTAATTTGAGAACACCGGACTCCCCAGCCTAGCCCAACATAAGGTCGAGCAGGCGATCGCGAATCGAATCGTTTCTCACCAAGCCTGCGAAGCTCTCTGCCCCCGGTCCGATGGAGGTCATCTGCGTCGGATCGGAGGTGTGGCAGATGCCGGTCCAACCGACTCCAGTAACGTTGCCGACAATCTGCCCCAGAAGGCCTACCGGGTTTGAGAGTTGATTGCTCCACTGGGTAACTTTCTTTCCGGCAGTGCGATCCATGACGGCTTCCAGTTCCCGGGGCGAGGGCTTGAAGCCATAGGTCGCTTCCATGAGCTTGCTCATCTCCGCTGCGGATTTCGTTTTGGTCTTTCCCCATTGCTGGAGAAACCACTCTGCGGATCCTTTAATGCGGGCGATTCTGGAGAAGTGCTCATTGGTCTGACGATAGCCAGCTCCCGTGCCATTGAGCCCAGGGTTGGCATTCCCGTGATCGCTGGTCAGAACGAAGAGGATGTCGTCGCGGCCCTCGGTCATGGCCAGCATTTTTCCGACGGCGTCATCAAAGGCCATTTGCTCGTTCAAAATTGCTCCGATGTCATTTTTATGCGCGGCATGATCGATGCGGGCTCCTTCGACTTGCATCAGGAAAGGGGCATCGTCATCTAAAAAGCGAGACAGGGCCGCTGCGCTCATCTCGGAAAGGGTCGGGACCGCCTTTTGCATTGCCTCATCCTGATCACGATCAATGGAGTAGGGGATGTATCCGGAAGAAAAGGTGCCAAGGACCTTCTTGGATTTTGATTTCAAAAGCCCGTCCCGCGAGCGGATGACATCATACTTTTCCTTCGCAAAATCTCCGAAAAGATCCCTCTTGTCCTTTCGCGTTTTTGCGTCAAAAAACTTCGAGCCCCCACCGAGGATGACATCAACGCGATTGAGGTATTGCAACGCGATGCGATCCTCTTGGCCCCGTTTAATGACAGAAGCGGCGAAACCGGCTGGAGTGGCGTGCGTAATACTCGCCGTCGACACTAACCCGAGGCGCACGTTTTTCTTTTCCAGAGTCTCGCCGATCGATTCGAGTCTCTCTCCGTTCGCGTCGAAATTGATCTGTCCATTCGGCACGCGCTTTCCGGAACCCCAGGCTGAAGAGGCGGCAGCGGAGTCGGTCACCATGGAACTTGAGGACGCAGTATCCATGAGCCCAAGGACTGCTTTTCCGCCTGCCATTAATTCCCACCAATGGGTTCCCTTGCCACGCACTTGATTTGAGAAAGCCTCCGTCATTGAGATTACGCCCTGGCTCATCCCGTCCGAAACACAGAAAATAATCCCGCGCGGTTTTTTTCTCGTTACGTTTGCTTCGACAGCGCCTTGATTTTGGGCCTGACCGAGCCCGGTCAACAGACCGGTAGTTCCACCAGCAAGACTTCCCTGTAGTAAACGGCGACGTGAGTAATCGATGATGGTCGCAAGATACGCCATCTTTCCAAAGGGGCAATCACCGAAACGGTCATTTCCCGATCAGGTTGGGGGAGAGGATTATCTTGCCAATTTTGGCCCTTATCGGCCCCCTGGATCCTATTCGGGGTGATTCAATGCTTTGGGCTGACGATGAGTTATCCTAGAATCATTGTGCCAATGAAGGTTTCAGAAGTAGTGATCATCGTGAAGCCCCAAGACAGGCTGGAAGGGATCGTTCAGTGATCGCCAAGGCCCTAAAGTTACTCTTCAATATTCCATGAAATACCTCCTCTCTCTCGCTCTTTGCCTTTCGATGTTCGGCTCAATCCTCCGGGCTCAGGAAATCGATATCGAGAAGCTTGATCCAAACATGACCTTGGAAAAGGCGGATTCGAAAGGGATCGCTTGGTTCGATCCGCGTGCTGCCCCGTTTCGACTCGTCGGATTCCCATGGATTGGCGAGGAAAAGGTTTATCGCAGGTTGCCGGTGAAACCACAGTGGCCAATTCGTGGGGCCGTTGACAGCCTGGCAAATTCAACGGCGGGCGGGCAGATTCAGTTCCAGTCGGATAGCCCCAAAGTTTTGCTGAGGGTGAAGCTGCGTCAGGTATCCGGGATGTATCATATGCCCGCGACCGGGCAGAGCGGCTTCGATCTCTATGTTGGCGGCCCCTTGAAGCAACGCTACCTCGCCACGGCCAGATTTAGCGCGCAGGCCAAAGACTATGAAGTGACGCTCGTGAATAGCACGAAAAGCATGCGCCACTTCACTTTGAATTTCCCGCTCTACAATGGCGTCGAGTCCGTTGAGGTCGGTGTGGCGGCGGGCGCGACGGTTGCCCCTCCCTTGCCGTATGTGGATGACGGGCCGATTGTCGTTTATGGAACTTCGATCACGCAAGGTGGATGCGCCGCGCGTCCGGGCATGGCCTACACCAATATCCTCAGTCGTCGCTTGAATAGGGAATTTGTGAATCTTGGTTTCTCCGGCAATGGCAGAGGCGAGCCGGCTTTGGCAAAGCTCATTAATCAGATCGATCGGAAGAAGCTCATCGTCCTCGACTACGAAGCCAACGCCGGAGAATCAATTCGGCAAACACTTGGGCCATTCGTGAATCTCCTTCGCGTTCAGGATAAAGACATTCCCATCCTCATCATTTCCAAGATCCGCTATGCGGGCGAATTATTCGGGCGCCCTCAACTCGCCGTGGTTCAGGCCCGGGCGAAATTTCAGGCTGACTTTGTGAAGGCCCGGCGAGCGGGAGGGGATGCCAACATCCATTTCCTCGATGGAGGAGCGCTTCTCGGAGAGCATGCCGACGAATGCACTGTTGATGGCGTTCACCCAACAGATCTTGGCTTTATGAAAATGGCCGATGGGATCGAGCCGGTGATCAAAAAGATTCTGCAGTAGACTCCCGGGGGCAGTGTTTTTCCCTGTCCGGCGCTTTGCGTGGAGAGTGGCCCGTGGTTGCAAGCTTCTCAGGATGTGTCCCGGTTCCCAGCGCCCGTTTAGGACGCTGCGCGGATCAATCCCCTTGATTACAGCCCGCCTGAGTCAGAATTCCAGTTGACCGGGGTCTCCATCGAACCTAAATAGGCCGCGTTCTTGAGATTGACCTAGCCAATCAACAGAAATTCTTCTTTCAGCTAGGAAAAAAATACCACCATGGCCTCAACACAAGCGCGTAACAAAAACAGAAATCGTCCTACAAAGTCGAATTCAGCGAGAAACAAACGTCAAAACGACCATCGGAAGCGTCTTGTCGCATTGGGAATGGATGAAGCGACCGTGGCTGCCATGAACCCCAAAGACGTTCGCGATAAACTGAAGCACCCTGCCAAAGTGGCAAAAGAGTGTGCTTCCGAGTAAGCCCCATCGGATTCTAAAGGACGTCCTTTCTGCTTGATTGGGCGAACATGGCGGGTGTCCTCTTTCTCAAACCTTCTTCGGGAGAGTATCGAAGAGCGCGATTTCCCGGAAGAGATCGACATGATCAATGGAGATTTCTGCCTGTGGTTCGGCGGCCAAGAGTTCGTCGTAGACCTGGGTGAACTGTTCCAATAATTTCGTGGGAGTTCCGGCCAATCCCCGGACGACCATGCTCCATTTATAGAGGAGGCGCACTTCGTCTTCCACAGCAGAGGCCAACTTGAGCATGGTATGGCGGCTGTCGGCTTCGATTTTGGTATAGAGTTTTCGGACCGAGTCTTCGGATCCTTCGAGAATCTGGAGAATCCTGTCATCGTTGACAATCAGGAGGCCGGTGACATCACGCTCGTTGTTGGCGATGATCGATTTGCTCTCGATATCGTCGAGGTCCTCAGCCGTGAAGGGTTTGGTGGGCTTGCTGAGATAGCAAAGCCGGAAAATAGGGTAATCTTCCTTTTGCTGAATCGTTTCCCACAAGAGGTCTGTTCGCGATGATTCATCTGACATGCACCGAGTTTGGCACAGATGGAAGATGACTACTAGGAATTTGAGAGCTCAGGGCGGATGTCGGTCTCTGACAGAATACTTGTGGCGGGGCGTAAATGAGATGGCTTTGGCTCATGCTTTTTCTTAATCCCTGCCTGATGCGACTTCTTTGACTTCTTTTTTGCCCTTTTTTTATTTCGTTGGCATTGGCTGATGAGCAAGGGGGCGAGTTGGATTTCAAGGTGCCCAACCAGGTGGATGATTTACTTCATTTCTATTGTGACGATTGCCATGCTTAGGGGACTAAAAAGGGAGATTAGCGATTTGGTTTCTGTAGCGGCTGACGAACGGATGAGTGAGAGTTTAATAATTAATAAAGCCGGAAGGATCGTAGTGATGCTTTCGCTTGGAATGATGGGGGCCGGGCTGGGGCAGTATGTGGTGAAGCCCCAGCGGGTTGAGGAGAAGCCGAAGATTGACGGGGTTCTGAATGAAGTGGAATGGGGGCGGGCTGCGACGATTTCAAATCTCGGGCAGGTTGAACCGCGTGAGGGCGCGAAGCCGTCGGAGCGGACGGAGGTGCGTTTGATGCGGACGGACGAGGCGCTTTATTTGGGAGTGACTTGTTTTGACGGAACGCCGGCGGGAGTGCTCGCACGGGACCGACGGAGGGACTCGACGGGGTCGGGAGATGATCGCTTGCGAATTGTCCTCGATCCCTTTGCGCGGGGGACGGAGGGATACTTTTTTGGGATCGCGGCGGGCGGGAGCCTGGGTGACGGGATTGTGCGGGCGGGGAATCGCCCTGAGATGGAATGGGATTGTATTTGGGAGGCCAAGACGCGGGTGACGGCGGACGGTTGGGTGGCGGAGGTGGAAATTTCTTTTCGAAGCATATCCTTCGAGCCGGACCAAGAGAGCTGGGGATTTAATATCGAGCGGGTGATTCGGCGGAGGGAGGAGAAGTTGCGTTGGGCTTCGGCGACGAGGCAGAAGTCGCTGTATGCATTGGAGGGAGCGGGTCGGATCACGGGGATGCGTGAGTTGAAGACGGGTTTGGGTTTGGATGTGCGCCCGACGGCGGTTGCGCGTTGGAGGGAGGACGAGAACGGGTCGGTGACGACGGAACTCGAACCCTCGATGGATCTGTTTTACCGCATCACGCCGTCGTTGACGGCGACGTGGACTTGGCAGACGGATTTCGCAAACACGGAAGTGGATGAGCGGGTGGTCAACACGACTCGCTTTCCGATATTCTTTCCGGAGAAGCGTTCCTTCTTTTTGGAGGATGCGCGATATTTTCGATTTGGGAGGATTCGTCGTAGTCCGCTGCCTTTTCATTCACGCACGATTGGCTTGTCTGGGGATGGGGAGCGGGTGCCGATAGAGATGGGCGCGAAGTTGACCGGGAAAATTGGGAAGTGGAATCTTGGTGTGCTGGGAGTGGGCCTGGAAGACAAGGGTTCCTTACTGGCGGATGACGTGTTTGCAGGACGAGTGACTTACGATCTGTTTGGAGAGTCCACGGTGGGGGCGATTGTGACGGACGGTGATCCGAGGGGAAATGGTTCGGCGCGAACCTATGGTCTGGATTTCCACCTGAAGGATAGCCGATTTCAGGGACAAGAGGCGAAGACGGGGGAGTTGATTGGTTGGTATATGCAGACCGAGAATGAAGGGGTGGAAGATTATGGCTGGGGATTGACGGCGATTTATCCGAACAACCCGATCTACATGCGGGTGGGGCTCCAGCGGGTGGGAGAGGATTTGGATCCAGCGATGGGCTTTGTGAGGCGACCGGGGATTTATGAATTTACTTCGTTTTTTTCCTATGAAACGGAGCCGGAAGGGAGTCGATGGAATGAAATTGATTTTGATTTTTCGGCTGGGTTTGATGCAGACCTGGACTGGGAAATTCTCTCGGAAGAATATGAATTCGATGTGACCTTCGAGCGCAAGGGGGGTGGCGAGATTCAGTTTGGAATCGAGCACGAATGGGAGCGCTTTCTTGAGGATTTCGAAATTTCGGATGGGGTGGTGGTTCCGGTGGGAGATTACCGGAGCACGAAACTATTTGGCGGGATCGAAACGCCTTCGTCGTGGGAGTGGGGAGGTGAATTGGAGGCCAGTGCCGGAGAATATTTGGGCGGGCAAAGACAGGAGGTCGAATTGAATGTCTTTTGGAAGCCCGGCCCGGATTGGGCTACCCGAATTTCGGCAGCCAATGCCTGGCATCAACTGCCGGGAGGCGATTTCCATACCCTTGTGGTTAACAGCGCGGTGCAATGGACGCCGACGAGCAATTTGCTGCTGACCGGTGATGTGCAATACGACAACGTCTCTGAGGAAGTTGGCCTCAACGGGCGGGTGCGGTGGACGGTGAAGCCGGGGAGTGATGTTTACTTTGTGGTAAACCAGAGCCTGGCAAAAGTGGGTGCGGAAAGACGCTATGAAAGCGTCGGACGGGAGGCTGTCGCAAAGGTGGGATGGACGTGGAGGTTTTAGGCGCGCCCCCCGGAATCGGGTCGAAGATCATTTGGTGGTCTTCTTTTTCTTCGGCTTCTTGGCTCGTCCCCTCGCCCGGTTGGGGTCGTAGTTGGGATTGGGAGTCATGGCTTGGGCGTCGACAGATTTTTTCCAGACCTCGAATTTGGCAAGTAATTCCTGCGCCTTCTTCGTGTTCTTTGTGGCAAGATTGTTCTTTTCTTGGGGATCGTTGGCGAGATCGTAGAGTTCCAGGTTTCCTTCTTCGTAGAACTCGATGAGCTTCCAGTTTTTTTCGCGGATCGCTCCGTAGGGCATGGTCCGGTGGTAGTGCGGGTAGTGCCAGTAGAGGGTGTCGCGCTTGAGTTTATTTTTCCCATTGAGGAGAGAGAGGAGGCTCACGCCGTCACGGTGTTGATCGGGGCGGGCGGGGAGGCCAGCGGCTTCGAGCATGGTAGGGTAGAAGTCGGTGCCGATGACCATTTCGGAACAGGTGGATTTTGGCGTGATTTTGGCGGGCCACTTCACGACGAAGGGTTCGCGGACGCCGCCTTCGTGAGAGAAGCCTTTGAAGCCTTTGAGTCCGGCGGTGGTGGTGTCGTAGTTTCCGCCGTTGTCTCCGGTGAGGATGATCACGGTGTTCTCGGCGATGCCAAGTTCATCGAGTTTGGCGACGAGGCGACCCACACTGTTGTCGAGGGCTTCGACCATGCCGGCGCGACGTGGTTCGAGGTGTTCGTTTTTTGTATTATCGAAGGTTTTGGCTTTCTCGGTGTATTTTTTAACCAGAGCGGGAGGCGCCATCACCGGGCCGTGTAGAGTGTAGTAGGAGAAGTTGAGGAGGAAGGGTTCGTCCTGTTTCTTTTCGAGAAAATCGACGGCGGCATCGGTGAGCTTGTCGGTGAGGAAGTCGCCGGGTTTGCCATCGTCGAGGCCGGGCATGCCGAAGGGAGAGAAGTATTTCCCCTTTCCTTTGGGCTGGCCCCACTCGCGGCCGCCGACGTTGATGTCGAATCCGTGACTTGTGGGGTAGTGCTTATCGAAGTCGGGCTGGCCGATGGG
>JAKMEV010000190.1:0-4595 GCA_022425785.1 Akkermansiaceae bacterium
GAAACAAAGCCGAAAGGGAGCAAGATTGCAGCGGCAAATGGAAGTATCGTCGTAAGTTTCATCGGTTTAATTTTTAATTTCGATAGACTCTACACGAAATTGGAAGGGCCGGCGACCACAAAAACCTATGCTCACGCCTAAGCATAGCAGGCTGATCGATCATACGGCCAATGATATCACGAGCTTTAGAGGTCATCTGAATCGGTTCTCCAAATCCATTTTCTATCCAGTTCTCCAAAAAAAATGGCGACTGTATCCAGTCGCCGTTTTTAAATTTAGAAGTCAGCAGGTGTTTCTACACCCGCTTTCGCTTGAGCTTGAGCATTGCTTCTGACTTGGCGATCGCAGCTTGAAGAGCTGCCATCTCATCGTGGTCAACGTTCTCGCCAGCGAGCGCTTCTTGCGCCCGTTTCATGGCCTCCTCGACTTGTGCCTCGTCAATCGCGTCTTCGCCGATTGCCAAATCAATTAGGACCGACACTTTGTCGTCAGAAACTTCAACGAATCCTTCACCAACCGCAAGCTCTTCGATCTTACCATCCTTCTTGTAACGGAGTTCTCCCGGAGAGAGTGGTGATACCAGAGCAGCGTGCATGTCCAAAACTCCCATTTCACCCTCGCTACCAGGAAGATAAACATCCTCAACGGTATCTGAGAAAATTGTTTTCTCCGGAGTCACGATGTCGAGTTGGAAAGACATGAGTTTAGAGGTTTAAATTCTAGAGTTGAAGAATGGAGACACAGGGCGACTTAGCCCTTATCGACTGAGTCGATGCCCGCCTTCATATAAAAGTTAGACTCCGGAACACTATCATGCTTTCCATCGAGAATCTCAGCGAAACCTTTTACGGTATCCTCAATGGAGCAAAGCACCCCAGGAACGTTGGTGAAGACCTCTGCAACGTGGAAAGGCTGAGTCAAAAAACGTTGGATCTTACGAGCGCGGAAAACCGTGAGCTTGTCTTCGTCGGAAAGTTCGTCCATTCCGAGAATCGCAATAATATCTTGGAGATCTTTGTAGCGCTGAAGCACGAGCTGGACGCCACGAGCAACTTTATAATGATCTTCGCCAACGATCTCAGGAGCAAGCGCTGCTGACGTTGAAGCAAGAGGGTCCACCGCAGGGAAAAGAGCTTGCTCAGCAAGAGAACGCTCAAGCACCACTGTTGCATCGAGGTGGGCAAAGGTGTTTGCAGGAGCAGGGTCAGTTAAGTCATCCGCAGGAACGTAAACAGCCTGGATGGAAGTAATTGAACCCTTCTTAGTTGAGGTGATTCGCTCCTGAAGTCCGGCCATCTCCTCGGAAAGAGTTGGCTGATAACCCACCGCCGAAGGCGTGCGGCCGAGAAGTGCGGAAACCTCGGAACCAGCCTGAGAGAAACGGAAAATATTGTCGACGAAGAGAAGAACGTCAGAATTGTCCTCGTCACGAAAGTGCTCAGCCATCGTGAGAGCAGAGAGTGCGACACGAAGGCGGGCGCCCGGAGGCTCGTTCATCTGGCCATAGCAAAGTGCCACTTTGGACCCATCAGCAAGAACGGGATTACCATTCTCATCAATCTTGGGATGCCCATTTGAATCTTTTTCGCAGGAAATAACGCCGGACTCGATCATTTCCCAGTAAAGATCGTTACCCTCACGAGTTCGCTCACCCACACCAGCAAAAACGGAATAACCACCGTGCGCCTTTGCGATGTTGTTAATGAGCTCCATAATAACCACGGTCTTACCCACACCAGCACCGCCAAACATACCACCCTTACCACCTTTAAGGAGAGGACAAATCAGGTCGATGACCTTAATTCCAGTCGGGAGAACCTCGGCTGAAGAAGCCTGCTCTTCGAGAGTGGGAGCCGCGCGGTGAATTGGAGAACGCTTATTCTCGTCTTCGAGATCCAATGCATTTTCATCCACTACATCACCAGTCACGTTAAAAATACGACCAAGAATCTGCTTACCAACAGGAACCGCAATCGGCTGCCCAGTGTCGGCGACACTTAAGCCTCGCTTGAGTCCCTCCGTGGTACTCATCGCAACTCCGCGAACCCAGCCGTCACCGAGGTGCTGCTGAACTTCGAGAACGAGCTTGGTATCTTCTCCGAAGAGTTGGTAGTTCACTTCGAGGGCATTGTAGATTTCTGGCAGTTGGTCGGCGGCCGAGAAGTCAACGTCAACGACGGCGCCGATGACCTGAACGATAGTTCCTTGGTTACTCATGGTGGGAAAGTTGTGAGATTGATGTGGTTCGTATAGAAAAATTAGTGAATGGATCACTCCATAGCCTTCATGGCAGTCGTGATTTCGAGAAGTTCAGCAGTGATCGCAGCTTGACGAGCCTTGTTATATTCAAGGGTCAATTCTTTGACCATCTTATTGGCGTTATCGGTGGCGGCCTTCATGGCGACCATGCGGGAAGAATGCTCGGAAGCGCGTGCTTCAACCAGCATTTGGTAAATCTGGAAATTGACGTAAAGGGGGAGAAGTTTATCGAGAACGCCCTCAGCGCTCGGTTCGAATTCATACGGGGTATTTATCGCAGCCTCGACGTCAGTCTCACCGATTTGTCCCTTCCCGACACCCTCGTAATCTTGCTTCTCAGCTAGAGAATCAGCTTGGATGGGCAAGAGTTGGCTAACGTGAGGAGTCTGAGTCAAAGTGCTGACAAAATTATTGAAAGCAACCGTGATTTTGTCGTACTCACCGCTGAGAAATTGATCGGTGAGAAATTTTGCGATGGGCTTAGCATCGTTGAAAGGAACAGGATCTTCGACTTCCCAGTCCGTGACAATCTTACCGCCGCTCTTCGCGATAGACTGACGAAGTTTTTTACCAACCGTCACGTATTCGGCCCCATCAGAAGCTGTCGCGCGGACTTTTTTGAGAAGGTTGGTATTAAGGCCGCCACAAAGCCCCCGTTGGGTTGAAATCACGAACATCAGTTCCTTGCCTCCTTCACGCTGAGCAAGGAGAGGGTGGGAATCTTCGTTCGTATTATCCTTGAGGTTGACCAAAACCTTGTTGAGCTTATCGGCGTAGCCACGACCAGCAAGGGCCTGGTCTTGGGCTTTCTTCATCTTCGCAGCAGCAACCAACTCCATCGCTTTTGTAATCTGCGAGGTGCTCTTAACCGATTTGATACGGCGACGGATGTCACGAGGGTTAGCCATTTGAGAGGTTGAAGATTGAAGTGTTCAGTTTACCGCAGGGAGATCTTTGTGCTTATTTCCAAGAACCCTTGAAGTCTTCGAGGGCAGTCTTGAGACCATCGTTAATTTCATCAGAAAGCGCCTTTTCGTCTGCGATTTTCTGAAGGAGGTCAGCCTTGCGAGTGGTGAGGAACTCCTCGAGAGCTGCTTGGCATTCCTCGACGCGTTCCACTTCGACATCGTCGAAATGACCATTTTGCATTGACCAGAGAACAGCAACCTCCATCTCCATGGAAAGAGGTGCGTATTGGTTCTGCTTGAAGAGCTCAACGATGCGTTGGCCACGATTGATCTTGCCCTTGGTGGCATCATCGAGATCAGAACCAAACTGGGCGAATGCCTGGAGCTCGCGGAACTGGGCCAAGTCGAGCTTAGTCGTTCCTGACACCTTCTTAATCGCCTTGGTCTGAGCCGCAGATCCCACACGGGACACCGAAAGACCAACGGAAATCGCAGGTCGAATGCCCTGATAGAAAAGATCAGTCTCAAGGAAAATCTGACCATCCGTGATAGAAATCACGTTGGTTGGGATATAAGCCGAAACGTCACCCGCCTGAGTCTCGATGATTGGGAGCGCGGTTAGAGAGCCACCACCCTCCTTGTCGGAGAGACGAGCGGAACGCTCGAGGAGACGTGAGTGAAGGTAGAAAACATCACCAGGATAAGCTTCACGACCAGATGGGCGTCGGAGAATCAGGGACACCTGACGATAAGCGACCGCCTGCTTGGAGAGATCATCAAAGACAATGAGGACGTCCTTCCCTTGATCCATGAGATACTCAGCAAGAGCACATCCAGAGTAAGGAGCGAGAAACTGGTTCGTCGCGGAATCAGAAGCAGAGGCTGAGACGATCGTCGTGTTATCGAGAGCACCAGCATCTTCGAGAGTAGCCACCGTCCGCGCGATGTTTGACTGCTTCTGGCCAATCGCAACATAAATACAGTAAACTGGCTTATGATCTTTAAGACGACCTTCAGCCGCAGCTTTATTTTGGTTGGCCTGTGAAATGATGGTATCGATTGCGATGGTCGTTTTTCCAGTGGAGCGGTCACCAATGATGAGCTCACGCTGACCACGGCCGATCGGAATCATCGCGTCGATCGCTGCGATACCAGTCTGGAGAGGAACCGAAACTGATTTCCGCTTAATAATACCAGGCGCAATCTTTTCAACGGGGTATTGATCCGCAGCGTTAACATCGCCTTTTCCGTCAATCGGCTCACCGAGGGTGTTGACGACACGTCCGAGGAAATTTTCGCCAACCGGGATCGAAAGGAGCTTACCAGTCGCTTTGCACTCCATGCCTTCGGTGATGTGCTTTCCGTCACCGAGGAACACCACCCCGACTTCACCTTCCTCAAGGTTAAGGGCAAGTCCGGTGAGTCCGC
>JAKMEV010000204.1:0-7875 GCA_022425785.1 Akkermansiaceae bacterium
GAACCGACGGCCGGGGTGGATCCAATGGGGTCGCGCCAGATTCGCGATTTGATTCTCGATCTCAAGGGACGCGGCATCACCGTATTTCTGTGTTCGCATTTACTCGAGCAGGTTCAGGAAATCTGTGACCGGGTGGGCATTATTCATCGGGGCAAAATGGTGAATGAAGGGAATCTTGAAAAGCTCACTTCGATGCAGGATCGCACCGAGATTATTCTTCAGGACGCCCCGCCGGAATTGCTGGCGCAGATTCGTAATCTGGTGGATCAAGCGAATAAGGGGGAGTTGGTTTCGGAGGGGCATCCGCGTTCGTCGCTGGAGAGCCTCTTTTTAAAAGAAACCATTGAGGCGGAATCCAAACAGAAAGCAGTTAGCGCAAAGTAATTATGAGTGATCGACTTGGAACCAGTTTCTTTTCGCCGCGTCGTGCGGGAATTATTGCCCTAAGCGCCGTGACGCAATTGGTGCGAATGAAGGTGTTTTATTTTCTCGCTCCAATCGCTTTGTTGTTTGTAGGGCTGCAGTTTTTTGATGTCTTTTGGTATGAAGGGCCAGAGGCCTCGCAGCCGCAGCAGGAGTTGATGATGCACAAGAATCTCTGCCTTGGTACGATGATGCTTTTCAGTTCGCTCTTTGCCATCGTCTCGACTGCTTTGTTAATTCCGGGTGATATCGAGGATCGCACCTTGTATACTATTTTGTGTAAACCAGTACCACGTTTGGATTATTTGGTGGGAAAGTTGCTCGGAGTAATCTCGGTGATTTTTGTAGCGATGTTGGTGATGGATATTCTCATGGTGGTGACGCTTCATTATCGAACGCAGGCGGTGAGTGCGGAGCTAGGCGAATATTTGGGCGCGATCGGTTGGGGTGAGGAGGAAGTCCGACAAGGGCAGGCCGAGGTGGCTTCCCATGGTCCGAGCTTGATTCTGCAATACGGAGTATTGGCACACTTTTTCAAGGCATCTATTATTGCCGCGGTGGCCTTGTTGATATCGACCTTCTCGACTTCAACGCTTTTCACTATCGCGAGTAGCGTGATGATTTGGATCATCGGAGCGGTTCAGTCATTGGCGCGGGAGGGCTTGTTTACGAAAGGTGAATATGGCGTGGAACCGGGAATGGTGGACCGGATTTTAGGAACAATAATTTCTCTGGTATTTCCCGATTTTCAGCTCTTTGAGTCGGTTTCGGATGGCGCGGCCAGAGCGATGGAAATTGGAGTGTTTGATATGCTTCATTTGGGTGGGCTGACTTTCTTTTATATCGCGATTTATACGGTTCTGTCCTGGTTCGTTTTCTCCGATAAGGAATTTTGATGCTACGATTCGATGAAACGATTTCTAAAATTCAGAAACATTTTCGTGATCGCAGCAGGGCTTGCGATCAGCGGCGCGATTCGGATGCCGGTCGAGCAAAAGTTAACCGCAGATTATCGGGAGCGCCGCATTGCGGCGCCTAAGGTTTCCGTGGAAACGTGGAATCAAATGGGGCAGACCGGATTGGCGGGAACCTTTGGTGGATTGCGCTCGGTGATGGCTTCGATATTGAGCCTTGAAGCACAGGACCATTTTTCCAATCAGGAGTGGTATGAGTTGAAACAGGATTATGACGTCATCACTTCCCTGGATCCCTACAACTCGTTTTACTGGTCTCACGGAGGATGGCATCTGGCCTATAATGCGGCCTCGTGGGCGAGGAATCGTCATGACCTAAAACCGATCCAACGGGAAACCATGGAGTGGGAATATCTTGAGGCCGGCGATGCCTTTTATCGCGAGGGATTGAGACACATTCCAGATGCATACCACTTGTGGGGTGAGCTTGGTTCCCTGTGGTCTAACAGATTCAAACGTCCGGATTACGAGAGGGCCTTGGAGGCCTACAAGATGGCCGCGTCGTCCGGGAAGAGCCGGATATACGAGCGGCGATATGTTTATCTTCTCGCCCAGATTCCCGGGCGGGAAATTGAGGGATATTTCGAAGCACGTAAGCTTCTTGAGCAAGACCCCAGCCATCTGAGGTTACCCTCGTTTCGGGCCATTCTTTATACCCTGTGGACAAACCCAAGTCTTCCTCTGTCGGAGGGTCGACCGGGGATTTTGGAAATCTTTCGTTCGGAAGAGGAAGCCTATCGAAATCTTTACAATTACCGTTTGCGCACCGAGGAGGAGGGATATTTTCGGGGGAGTATTGATGATACCCTGCGAATTATCGCGGATAAACTCGATGTCCCTCCGGATTGGATTCCTTTTTTGGTCAATTCAAGGTATCGAATTCCCAAAGATTTCCGTAATAAGCGGAACGTGCTGCCGCGTTCGAGGTTCGGAAATCCGTATTTTCAGGGTGGGGAATAACTCTTTGACGGGAGGGTTAATCTAACCTTTACACTTTTGCATCCTTTGGTGAATCTATCGACTCGTTTATTCGCCCCATGCGCATTGCCCTTTTCGGAGATATCCACGCTAATTTGGAAGCTCTTGAAGCAGTCCTCCAAGATGCTGAGGAACAGTCGTGTACCCATCGAGTCTGCATGGGAGATATCGTGGGTTACAATGCCGATCCCTTTGCTTGTCTGGAGATGATCCGGAGCACTGATTGGCCGGTGGTGAAGGGCAACCACGATGAGGATGCCGCAGGGAGTCATAGCCTGGAAGCGATGAACCCGGTGGCCGCGACGGCTTTGCAGTGGACCCGGGATCAGCTATCGGAGGAACAACGCGAATGGCTCCGCAACCTCCGCATGGTTCGTCAGGTGGAGGATTTCACGGTAGTGCACTCGACCCTCGATCAACCGCAGTCGTGGAATTACGTCACCAATAAGTTCGATGCCATGTCGAACTTCTCCTACCAGTTTACCAATCTTTGTTTCCACGGGCACACGCACGTGCCTCGGATTTTCATTCGCGACAGCCGGGTGAGAGAGATTGAATCTGATTCGGTTGAGATCGAACCGGGTATGAAATATTTTATCAACACCGGATCGGTGGGCCAGCCCCGCGATGGTGATTGGCGGGCCTGTTACGCCATTTATGACATTCCAACTTCCAGGGTGTATTTCCGCCGTGTGGAGTATGATCTTGCCACCACTCAGCAAAAGATCATCGCGGCTGGATTGCCCGGGGTTCTTTCCGAACGTCTTGCGGGAGGAAGATAAAGCGTTTGTTGTTCTCGCACTGTGTGCGGGATTGCTCACCGGTTGTTTCCACCGTTCGGTCGATGCCTCAGTTGGCGCCGGGGTCGCGGTTCGCACACCTAATTTTGCGAGGGAATTTTCCAAGGTCTCCCGAGTGTCGTGGCACGAAGGGAATGCGGTGAGAACACTTGTCAATGGAGAGGCATTTTTTCCTCCTATGTTGAAGGCCGTGCGTGGAGCAAAAAAGTCAATCACCTTTGAGACCTTTGCATTTATTGAAAGTCCGGTGACACGGAAATTTTCGGAAGCCCTCGCGGAGAAAGCGCGCGAGGGCGTGGCAGTGCATGTCATTCTCGATGGCATGGGTTCCCGGGATGTCGGAGAGTTCAATATTGGCCTGATGAGAAATGCCGGAGCCGAGGTGGAGATCTATCATCCGCTCCACAATATTTCCTTGAATACCCTGAGCAATCGGACCCACCGGAAAATTCTCGTGGTTGATGGGAAAGTTGGCTTCACCGGGGGTGCGGGCTTTGCCCATGCCTGGACGGGAAATGCGCAGAGTTCTTCCTTTTGGCGGGATACACAATATGAAGTCAGAGGTCCGGCGGTGGGACAACTACAAGAGGCGTTCTGCGAGAACTGGAGCGAGATGACGGGGAAAGAGCTGCGGGGTCGGAAGTATTTCCCAAAGCTTTCGCGGCGTGGAAATCTGCGGGCGCAGTTTGTCTTCGATTCTCCGAAAGATCGAAAGCATCCGTTGGCTCACTCGGTCTTGATGGCGATCAATTCCTCCCGCGAGTCGCTTGTAATGGCCCAGTCCTATTTTGTTCCAACCAAGCCTTTTCGTGAGGCTCTTCTTAAGGCGGCCGCGCGCGGAGTGAAGATTGAAATATTGGTGCCGAACAAGGACATCGATTCAAAGCCTTCGCGCTATGCTTCCCAGAACCATTGGGTGGAGCTTCTCCGGGGGGGGATTCGGATTTATCAATACGAAGCCACCATGATGCACGGCAAGCTGCTCGTAGCCGACGGCCGCTTGAGTATTATCGGTTCAGGTAATCTCGACGACCGTTCGTTTTTCATTAACGACGAGGTGAACCTACACGTTGACTCCGTGGCCTTTGCAAAGGAGCAGACACGAATGTTTCGTGATGATTTGAAGAAGTCCCGGGAGATTACCATGTTGAACCTGCCTGAAGTATTAGAAGCATCGTACAAGCGATTTTTCGCCCGCTTGATTGAGAGCCAACTTTAGTCCTGCTTCTTCTTTTCCATCAGCTCTTGTAGCTTGAGGGCGGAGGCTGCGTCGAATTGCAAGTTTTCCAGGGCTCGTTCAGGGTCGGTTTTTTGTGCGCGAATAATGGTCATGGCATCCGGGATTCTGGGAGAGGAATGCAAACCGTGGCTTTCGAGGAACTTGAGAGGATTGATTCGGTTGAAAGTGGCTTCGTTGTGTGGTGCGTTCAGGGTGACTCCTTCAATGACCTCCAAGCCCAGGTCGATTCCTGATCCCTGCCGAACTTCGAAGTAAAGTGAGTTTTCTTTTTCTCCGATCATTTCTCCACCGGCCACTCGCTCGCCGACCCGGACGGTATGGGAGCTGAGTCCGGCGTAGAGGGATTGCACAATGTCATCATTGGGGAGGCGGTGCCCCATCAGGATAGACTTTCCGGGATAGCCGCGGGTTTTGGTGATGGCGAGAATCAGGCCGTTGCCTGCGGCGAAGATTTTGTTTCCCGGAGCATTAAATTCCACCGCAGCCGGAGATTGTTTCTCGATAGTGGCAAGATTTCCGCAGGGGTGGGTAAAATTACGTGCGATGGGGAGTTGGTATCGCTCCAGACTTCGCAGGTGGCTCAGGTTGGGTTCGAACTCTGCGGTCCAGAATTCTCCTGCTTTTCCGGTGGCGATGGGATAGCCTGCCGGGGCATCCGCCTCTTGCCAGTTGCGCAGGGAATGGGCGTAGAATTTTGGCATGGGTCGTTGCATCAGGATGCCGATGACGAGAAAAGCGAGTCCCAAAAGGATGAGAGCCGAAACAATGACTGTTCTTCGCCGTATCTGCACGGGAAGACTCTTGCCGTCATCCCGACTTCAGGCAAACCTGAAGTCGGTGGAATTTGACGGGACAAACTCTTCGGTCTAGCCTCTCAATATTATGAAACGCATTATTTCACTCTCTCTGGTAGCTGTGGCTGCCGCCGGAATTTTTGCCCTCGCCCAATCTCCCAAAGAAAAAGTCATGGAAACCTCTAAGGAAAAGCCTACCGAACTCACCAAGGAAGAAATTGCCAAAATGACCGATGAAGAGTGGAAGAAGAAGCTTACACCCGAGCAATACGTCATTCTTCGCAAGGCTGGGACCGAGCGCTCGAATGGACAGGTTTACAAGGAGTTCAAAGCCCAGGGTGCGGGGACTTATTATTGTGCGGGCTGCAATGCCGAGCTCTTTTCGTCGAAGACCAAGTTTGATTCCCATTGCGGATGGCCGTCATTTTATGATCCAGCCAAAGCAACGAATGTGAAGACTTCGGTCGATTACCATTTGGGATACGCGCGCACCGAGGTGCTGTGCAAAGTTTGTGACGGTCACCTTGGCCATGTTTTCGAGAATGAGTTGTTTTCGGCGTTCAATGGGAAAACTACTCCGACAAAGCAACGCTATTGCATCAATGGCACCGTGTTGAAGTTTGTTCCTGCAGATCCCAAGAAGGATAAAGAGGACGATAAGAGCGGAGAGAAGAAGGAGTGAATGCTTCCTTTTCTTAAAGAGGCTTTGCGGCGTGCATTGGCGCTCGCTCCCTTGGGCGCCAAAGTGGTTTCTCTTCTCCGATTAGTTTTCCGCCGTTGGGATATTCTCAGCCTGCTCTATCTTTATAGAGCGGAGAATGTGGCAGTCGGGTTGGTTAATGTGCTCGCGATGGGTAAAAAATGACTGGGATTTTGGAATTCCTTTGCGGGCGGGGGAAAGTTCTTTAGGTCTGGGGGATGAAATGGCAGTTTTTATGGTTTTTTCCTCTGGGAGTCTTTGCAGTTGAGCCCCTGCCTAAGAGTGATCCCGCCAAGGTGGGGATGTCTGAAAAGGCTTTGGCAAAGATCGGTCCGGCTGTGGAGTCTTTGATTGCAACGAGGAAGCTCGCAGGGGGATCGGTCCTCGTCATACGAAAAGGACAGATTGTTTATCAGGAGAGTTTCGGGCAACGCGACATTGAGTCCGAAAAGCCGATGGAGAAGGACACTTTGTTTCGGATTTATTCGATGACGAAGGGGTTGACTTCGGCAGCAGCCCTGATGCTTTGTGAGGAAGGAAAGCTGAGTCTCGATGATCCGATTGATTTGTATTTGAAGGAACTCAAAGGACAGGAGCGGTGGGAAAGCCTGCGGAAAACAACGTCGCTTCGCCGGAAGACAACAGTGCGGGATCTCTTGCGGCATACCTCTGGATTTCCTCCGACTCGGGGAGGGCAGGTTCTCAATTTGAGATACCGCAAGGCCGGCGTTATGGATCGCGAGGTGCCTTTGATGAATACCGTGGAGGCTCTCAAAGGAATGCCCTTGTTGGATGAACCGGGAAGCCGGTGGCTCTATGGAATGAGCAGTGATATGCTCGCGGCGGTAGTGACGAGGGCGGCAGGCGAGCCCTTCGAGAATTTTCTCCACCGTCGCTTGATCAAGCCACTTGGGATGAAGGACACGGCCTATTCGGTTCCGGCAGATAAAGCAGATCGTCTCGCGACGAGTTATCGACTGGAACTGAAGGGATTGAAAGTTCTGGAGACGGCGGCGGAGAGCAAATATCTCAAGGACCCCGCGTTTAAAGGAGGTGGGAGCGGATTAATTTCGACGATCACCGATTATGGTCGTTTTCTTCAGATGATTGCCAATGGGGGCGAGTTTCAGGGAAAGCGTTATTTGCGGGAAAGCACCGTGAATTTGATGAGAACCAATCAATTGCCGCTTTCGATTCCACAGATCTCATTCGGCAAAGAACAACGTTTCGGGACCGGATTCGGGTTGGGATTTTGCGTTCGATTTGATCACGACGATCGCTGGGATAAGGATGCGGCGATCGGTGAATACGGCTGGGGAGGGGCTGCCAGCACGCATTATTGGATTTCGCCGAAGCATGAACTCGTCGTCGTGACGATGGAGCAAACGATGCCTTATAATTGGAATATGGAGAGGACGCTCAAGCCCCTGATCTATGCTGCGGTGGAAAAATCCGAAAAAGAGTGAATTATTTCTGAATTCAGAGTGTCCTACTTCTTGCTATGAAAACAATTTTTGCGCTGATCACAGGTGTTGGGATTTTGTTCCTGAGTTCGTGCACCGACTATGGCTATTACGGGAGCTACAGCACCTACGGCTCTTCTTCGGCGTATAATTCCGTCAGTCTCGGCTTCGTGAGCACGGAATACAGCCGCTGGGCTTACGATCCTTATCGCCGCAGCTATTATGATTATTCCTGCGGGCGATACTACAATCACCATTCTCGTTGTTACTACACCTCGAAGCCTCATCGCTACAGCAGTCCGGTTTACCCGCACGGTTATCGGCACGGGCGCCGCCTTAGTTGCCCGACTTATCTCCCCAAACATTCCGGTTCGTCATACTCATCGCATTACGGGAGCGGCGGCACGCCACGCGCATATGCTAGTTCCTACCGCAGTCGTTCCACGGGCCTCTTCGGATCCAGTCTCCTCGGGAAAAGCTCGTCGAGCAGCCATCGGGGGCAT
>JAKMEV010000499.1:0-2883 GCA_022425785.1 Akkermansiaceae bacterium
ATCGTGAACATCGATGCTGATATCAATCTCAGCTTCTGCGAGCCTGCTGACCTCACCATCGCTGGTAATACTGGAGTCGGAAACTTCGCTCAGATCGGTCACGGTGGACAGGGCTTCAATGGAAGCACTACCGGTGACATCTCGACCACGGGAACGGTTCTCGATGCAACAATTGCCGGAGGTGACGGAAGCCTGGGTTACGCTCAGCTTGGTCACGGTGGGTTTCAGGCGAATAGAGAGAAAGGTGGAGACATTACTCTCGTAGCAGAAACTGTTACCATTTCAGGTGGTGCAGGTGGTAATTCATCTGGTAAGATTGGACACGGTGGAGCTTCGGGAACGGGACAGGTTTCCGGTGGAATTTCTGTGACCAGCACGGTCGGAGACATCAGCGCATCGGCAGGAAGCGGAGCAGGAGCTTGGACTCAGCTCGGACACGGTGGAAACAACTTCGTTGGCTCTGTGACTGCACAGCCAATTACTGTTAATTCCGCTAACAATGTTATCGTTCGCGGTGGAGGCGGCGCTCTGGCCTGGTCTATGATCGGACACGGGGGATTAAGTGCTCAAGGAACCGAATTTAGCGGTGACGTTGATGTGACCTCTGGGAATGACATCGGAGTCATTGGCGGAGTAGGCGCAGGCTCCTACGCTCAGATCGGTAGTGGGGGAAGCTTTGCTGATGCCAGCATTGGAGGAGACATCACAGTAGATGCCGGACGCAATGTTACCATGACTGCTCCGAACCAGACCGGTGGTGCATACTCCCAGATTGGTAATGGAGATAACTTCAATGGTGGATTCGCTCCGCTATCAGGATCCGGAGCTCGCGAAGGTGACATCGAGGTGAGTGCCGGTAGTGACATCACCCTGACGAAGTCCTTTATCGGTCACGTCAACGGAGAGAATACCAATGCTGGACCTGCATCAGGAACCACCTCGATTGGTCCTGCTCGCGACAATCCAGAGGACCCAGCGGCAGGCTCAGTCCGGACTGATGGTCCTGAAAGCGGTTTTGCCGGCCCAGACGGCCTCTACTTCTACATGCCACGCCGTGAAAATAACCAAGTTGCTCCTGGAACGATCCTGAATGGTTGGACGGGTTGGGCAGGAGGTCAGAGTGATCCTTCGCCAACTCAGCTACCTGATGAGTTTACCAGAAACATCATTGGTGAAACCATCCTCTTCCCAAGAGAGCACGAAAATCAGTTCGGGACTGGCCCTGCTCCACATATTGATACTGCGGGATATGCGTTCAACTTCGATACGATCGAGTTGGTAGCGCTCCCTCCAGCACCTCCCGCTGCGACTTTGCTCGATACTCTCTTCCCGGATGATCGCACCACGGATGACTGGCAGCGTGAACAGGAAGCTATCTACACCGGATTCAATCCTTGGGAAGTTTACTACGAAGGCTTCGTCCAGTATGACAGCTCCGGAGATAGTATCTTCTCAACCGAGTTTGGAAATACTCTGGAGCTCGACTCAGGATTTACCGAAGATGTCCTTGAGCGTCAAATCCGCATTCTTGAAGAAGAGCAGGAAGAGGAAGAAGAAGAAAACGAAGAGGAAGGGGCTGAGTAATTACCGCCTTTCAATCGAACTTCAAATTTAACCAAGACGGCGTTCCGATTTTCGGAACGCCGTTTTTCTTTGTCTCTTTTGCGGTGATTGCCGCCGCTCGACGACAAGAAGTTCCGGTGGCGAGTTGGCTTGATTGAGAAAGCAGTATTGAGCAACGGTGAAATCCTCCTGATCCAGAGATTGAAGGGCTGCTCTCACGGCGAGTGCCTCATTTTTTCCGCCAGGGTGCCCAGTATAGAGAATAATTGTAATTCTGCCACCCGGAGACAGATGCTCAAGACAGCTTTCCACTGCCACGAGGGTCGTTTCCGGTAAGGTTACCTTCGACTTATCTCCCTTTGGCAGGTAGCCCAGATTGAACATGGCTGCCTGGATGGGATGTTTCACGTGCTCATCGATTCTTTCGTGCCCGGAGTGATGCAGCAATACCTGTGGAAGATCGGCGCATCGATTCCGGGTCTGGGAAATGGCCTCCTCCTGAATATCAAAAGCGTGAACTCTGCCTTCCGTCCCCACGCTGTCCGCGAGAAAGCGCGTGTCGTGGCCATTGCCTGCCGTCGCGTCTACGGCTTTATCACCGGCACTCAGGCAGGAAGAAATCAGTTCGTGTGCCAATTGCGTGGCTCGGGGCAGGGGAATCATGATGAATTCCTGAGAAGAGAGCGCAAATCGCAGTGAGAGGGGATTTCCTCACCGTCGAGCAGATGCGCCACCAGTTGGCTGGCATGCCACGGTCCGTTGAGAACTCCCTTGGATCCGAGACCGTTGAAATAACTCACCTCGGGAAAGTCGGGATGGGTTCCCATGAAAACCTGGCTGCGTCGTATGATCGGTCGGATCGCGGTGCGGTGGCTTGTCACCCTGTGTTCACACGAAGAAATATCCTCCAGCTTCGTGAGAACTTCCTGGCGTCCCTCTGCAGAAGGACCGCCGTCGCCGAAATCGTGTCGATAGGTCGAGCCAGCCCGAAATCTTCCGAATCCGAGAGGAAGCAACCAGCCTCCCCGATTGACGATTCGAGTTTCTTCCTCGAGATCGGGGATTTCCAATTCGAGAATATCGCCTGCGGCTGAATTCATCGGCACCCAATCGAAAAAGCGATTTTGATTGCCCTGCCAACCTTGCGCAAGGATCACGCGATCGGCCTCGATCCGTTTCCAGCGGACTCCAGAAGCTTCACCTAATTCCGAGCCAACGATAATTTCGCCTAAATCGACCGAAGCGATTGCGTAGCCGATTCTTTCCAGCAGGTGCTGCCGAGTTGCCTCGAGAAACGCGGGCACATCGAGCCAACCGCCT
>JAKMEV010000234.1:0-13375 GCA_022425785.1 Akkermansiaceae bacterium
ACCTTATCAGAATGATGCAAGAGATCGATCGTCGTGACGCGCCTCTTGTTGATCCCGGTCTGATTCGTAATCAAGCCCACGCGCATTCCTTTCAGCGCTGCGAATTGATCTCGCTCCAAGACATCGATCCCATTCAGCACATTGGGAGACTTCGGCGACTTCGGCACCACTTTCGGAAGAGTTTCTGTCACGGTCGAAAAATTAAAGCCCGTGGCCTTTGCGGCGAGAGTTCCCAGCTTACTCCGCAAGGCGAGCACGTTGCCGCCAGAAGGATGGTTTCGGTTGCTCAGAAAAATCACAAAGCTCTCGCTGGCCCGGTCGATCCACATCGAAGTCCCCGTCCATCCGGTGTGCCCAAACGATCCTTTGGGATACAACTCACCTCGCAGCGAGGAATAGGGGGAATCGATGTCGAAGCCCAGCCCCCGGCGAAACTCGATATTCGCAGGCGACTGCACCGAAGTCATGAGGCGAATCGTCTCAGGCTTTAAAACTCCACCGCCGCCATTCAGGAGCACCCGGGCAAAGCAGGCCAGATCATCATTAGAGCTAAAAAGCCCCGCATGTCCTGCCACTCCACCCATCCGTCGTGCCGTCGGGTCGTGCACGACTCCTCTCAAGAGAATCCCATCCGCAAGAAGCATGGTGGGGGCAATCCGGCCCTTCAATTTGGGATCGGGCAGGTAGAACGTTTCCTTCATTCCCAATGGCAGAAAGATTTCCTGCCGACAATAGTCCTGAAGAGGCATCCCGGAAACCCGCGCTACGATTTCGCCCAGCAGGATGAAATTGAGGTCACTGTATCGATAGTCGACCCCTGCTTTCCCCTGTGACGGTTCGCCAGCAGCCATGACAATACCATTCTTGTATCCACTCCACTCATAACCTCTGCGTATTCCCGCTGCCAAACCCGAGGTATGCGTTAGAAGATGCCGAATGGTGATCTTCGATTTGTTGGAATCTCCGATCAACTCCGGGAGGTAACGCTGCACGGGCGCATCGAGATCGATCTTCCCTTGCTCGATCAATTTCATGACCGAAGGAGTCGTCGCCACCACTTTGGTCAAGGACGCGAGGTCATAGATGGTCTCCTTCGTCGCCCCTTCCACCACGGGCTCCAATTGTCGCTGCCCATAGCTCTTCTGATAAATCCCCTGCCCGTGTTCCAAATGGAGAACCCCGCCCGGCATCCGTTTGTCAGAGATCCCCTTCTCAATCAGAACATCGATCTCCCGCAATACTTTCAGATCAAGCCCTTGCGCATAAGTGACGGAATAGGTGGCAAGAAAAACAAGGAATCGAATCATCATCGGGATGAATTTACTACGGACCGGACCACCCGCTCTTCCAAACTCTTCTTTTTCGTAAGCGCTATTGATTCTGTGTTACGATCACCCTGGCATACTTTTGATCTTCCAACTCCGGAGCGAGAGACCATTGCGTGATGATGGAGTTTCCGTTTCGAGCCGATTGGTTAAGAAGAATGGCCTCGCTATCTTGCCAGGTCTTGAGATCACTGGAAACTTCGACCCTGACGCTGACATCGTCCGCCCCCAGGATTCGTGGAAGTTCCAAAACCGGAAGGCCATCGATCGTGCGAATAATAACGCCATTCGGGTCGCCCAAGGCGTAGGAGAAAAGATCGGTATCAGGGTTTCCGGTGAAGGGAACGGAACCGCTTCCTCCCGGAGTACCACCCGAATCGAGGCTCGCTCGCCAGTTTTGTGCAAGCGCATGATCGGGTGCTGAATTCGGAGAAACCAAAACGAGGCTGTAGCCAAGACCGTCGGCCTCGCCCGGCCAGGGCGCTTGGTCATCGAAACGGACCGCATGTAAGAGTGATCCATCGGCGGCTCTCAAGGTCAATTGCTCACCACCATTGTCGAGCCGGGAGGGATAGGTTCCAAGGATGGTGGCACTCTCTCCGAAGGCAGATATGAACGCGGCAGCATCAGCAACCAAAACGACTCGCTGACCGGGGGTAAGTGTGGTGTCGTCTCCAAAACTGAAAGTAATGCCCTGCGTAAAGGCCACTCCGGCGAGATCGACGTCCTGATCGGAAATATTCATCAGTTCGAGGTATTCCGAGAGCTCTCCCTGGGCATCGCCCGGATGGTAATGGATTTTTGAAATCACCAAATTCTCCGGAGTCGCAGGCACGCCCGCGAGGAAAGTCGCTTCATTGAGGGCACTCCAGGTCGTTCCTTCCAAACTGCGGGCGCGGACGGTCGTTGTATTGTCGATCGAAAGCGGGCGGGACCCCGTAAGCGAAAGATCAAATACCATGTCGCCACTGCCGGGTCGTTGGTTGTGCACTTCGACAGCGATGAAGTTGACTCCCTCAACAAGAAGCCCCGGATCAAAGGTGTAGGTGTCGAAAATGCCTTCGACACCATCGTTGATAGAGCCCGTATCGAATCCAATGACGCCTTCCGGCATATTATCGCGGACGGCTTCAACTCCGTTGATGAAAACGACTGCTCCACCATCGGCGTGAATTTGAAAAGAAGCCTCGCTAATCGTGGAGACATTGGTGATATCGAAGGTCTTTCGACAATAGAAGGTCATGTGGCGATCCCAGTTAATGATCGAATTTAACGTCGTTCCGGTGATGCCGCCGAACCCGATAGGTGCCGATCCGGAATCCCAAGAGGAGTCATCGAACCCGGGCGCCCGCCAAGCCGTGCCGAGATCACCACCGTCATAAAATTTCCAATCTGACCCCGCTTCGATGCTGGTGAAGCTTTTCGATGACCCCGGAAATTGCAAAGCGGTTGGATTGATCCCCCCTCCCACGAGGCGCGGGTCGCTCCCATCAACCGTGTAGTAAATACCTCCGGTATTGTTGGTGATCGCGAGCCCGAATCCCGGCGTTACTCGCCCTCCGTGCTGATTGAAAACCGGCGCATCGACATTTGGGAACATTCCCGCGGAGCGCATCTGCCCGATGACCACATCCGACCTGGTCGGCGCATTGACATCGACAATCCAATCGACGTAATTCTGAAACAAATCAGGCGTGTAGAGTCCATTTGCCGCTTCGAAATCACGAGCCACCTCGGTCCATCTCGCTATCTCCGGAATGACCGTCCGGGAGATGCTTTCCGAGAGGTCAGTGAAGTCTTCCTGAACTCGCTCCGGTGACAACATACCGCCATTGAAGAAGTGCTTCTGCGCCCGGTCAGCCATGCGGATATTGAATTCATCGTGCAGCTTTAAGGCTCCAATCATATTTCCCGGACCACCATTGTCCGTGGTATTGGCCGTCGATCCGGCACCCGCATTTCCGCCACGACGATTGAGGAAGTCGTTATCCCACATGAAGAACTTGAACTTACCGCCCGGTTCGCGCTTGCGCCCGGCGACCCAGTTGTGTTGCGGATACCAATCGTGTTCATTCCCACCGTAGAAGTTCAAGAGCATGTAGTCGATGTAGCTGTCGATATCCATGTAATCTTTCACCACCTCGTAGTTGCCCTTGTTGGCAACCATGTGATCCCAGGCCGTTTTTTCCCCCTGGGAAACAAAGATCCCACTACGACCCTTCATAATGTCGTAGTCTTCTTCCTCACCTCCAAGGTGCGTCGCCATAAAGTCAGCGTTGGGACGTTCCATGAGATGGAATTGCCCGTAATACTCTCCGTTCAGATAGACATGCACGAACCGCCCTCGCATCGAGAGATGCCCTTCTTCAAGTTGCCGGTCAAAGAAGTAGCGATTACGAACATAAACAGCTCGCGAGTGGGTATAGTGACGGGAGAAAATCGAATCGTGACTTCCGTTTCGGAGGAGGACCTGGTCGAAGCTATCGACAGCCGTCTCGCCACCGTATTCAGTTTCGCTAAAGAGATCAAACTTCAGGCGCTTGGGACCGTACTTTGATTTGAAGCTGACCCGCAGGGCATTTTTCGGATAGAGCGTGTATTGGCCGCCAAATCTTTCGATCCCTGCGTCGACCTGAAATCCATCACGCCCGTCAGGGAAAAACATTTCAATTGATACCGGAATTTCCGGCGGGCTCATGATGGGTGTGGTCGGCACATCCTCTTGCGTCACCAATGAGATACTGGGAATCTCGAGAAGAGCGTCGCGCATTTGAGAACCCCACGCTCCATCCCCGGTGATGATCGGAGACATATTGGAATGGCTGACAACTTCATCAACGAAAAGGTAAGTCTGGGTATCGGTATTGGTGCTCTCATATCCAGACTTTTCAGCCACCGCTCTCACGATGGTATTGCTATCAATCGTCAATGTAAGCACAGGTGGTTCATCAGGCGATGGTGGAGTAACCTCTGCACTCGCTGGCCCTGGCGGAGTGCCATCAGTGGTGTAGCGAATGCTCGCACCGGGAGTTGCGGTGGTGACTTCGAGTTGAAATGGGGCATCATAAAATCCCCGCTTGTGACTGAAGGTGGTATCTTTCACGAATCCAAGAACGGAGTCATTGTTCGCTTCCCCCGGAGTGGGAGTTTGAAAATACCCGTAGCTTTCTTCGCCGGGAGTCAGACCGTAGGAGACATCGGAATATTGCTGAGGGAATGTCGGGGAAAACTCCTGATGAATCGTTCCATCCGGTTTGATCAGGGCGAGGTATTCGCCACCCTCGGAAAGCTTGAAGTTCGCATGCAGTTCAGGTCCAACCGGAGCACCATTGGATGCGTAGACGAGAAGACGTGCTCCCGACGTCAGAGAAGTGTTCAGAGGAAAAGTCCACTTGGTGAGATCCTCCAGATCATCGGTCAGGTGCCAACCGGTCAGCACCAGATCCGTAGCGCTTGAATTGTGGATCTCGATCCAATCGGGCGCACTTCCATCGCCCAAGCTCAGCGTGTCGCTGTTGTTGGCCATGAACTCCGAGATCACGGGCGCGTTGATTTGCGCCGAGGCCGAAAGGGTAAAGGTGGCTAATAAGAAGCCGGTCAAAAAATTAGTCATCATCAATAGGCTGGGAAAGAGTCAGTCTGATGTCCCCTTTTTGGGTGTCTTTATCATGACAAGAAAAACAGTGGTCATATTGGAAGCGCACCACGATCGGCTCAGCGACCACACCGTTAAAAACAAATCGCTCCACCCCGTCAATCCCAGCATCAAAAAACCATTTGTGACAAGCTCATGTCTATCGCCAACAATGTGTCCATCCCGATAGCGGGCTGGTATCATCGCCAAAAATAGCATACTTATTCTCTCGCACCATGAGCCGTATCCTCGCCGCCCTCTTTATCCTCGCCTCCTCTCTCGCCTTTGGCAAAGAGGCCCCTCTCATCGCCATCTCCTACAACATCCGAAACGACAACGGAGGAGACAAAGGACCTAAAAACTGGGACGACCGAAAAGGCACTCTCGCGACCTACCTTTTGGAGCACAATGCGAGCATCATTGGATTGCAAGAGGTCAAACATAAGCAACTCCTCGACATGGACAAGGCTCTCCCGAACCACACTTATGTGGGAGTCGGTCGGGACGATGGCAAGACCGCCGGAGAATTCTCACCCATCTTTTACGACCGCCGGATTTGGAAACCCGATCCACAAGAACACGGCACCTTTTGGCTTTCCGACACTCCCGATGTCATCGCCAGCCGGACCTGGGGACATTACCATAACCGGATCTGCACTTGGGCTCGCTTAATCAAAATCGACGACCCGAAAAACGAATCAGCCCTTTACGTTTTTAACACCCACTGGGATCACAAAAGCCAGGCGGCTCGCGTGAAGTCAGGCGCCCTGATCTTGAAAAAAGTCAAAACCCGCGCCCAACAAAACGATCCCTGCCTCGTCATGGGCGATTTCAATGCCACCATTGAAAACCCCGCAATCATCCAGTTTCTCAAATCCGGCCTCCTCCTCGATCACGCCGAAGACAAAGTGAAATCCTCCAGCCACTGGAAAGCAGCGCTCGTCCCGGGCTTGCGCATCGACCACATCTTCACCTCGTCTTCCATCAAGAAAGCGAGCGTTCAGGTTGACTCCAATGGCGACAAAGACGGGAACGCCGCGTCGGACCACCATCCCGTCCGGCTCAGGGTTCCGCAATTCCTTGAAACTGAAAAATGAGGACGCAGGGTGATCCCAGCTCCAAGTCTCTTCTTTCGTGCCGGGAATTTAGAGGAACGAGCAGCGGTCTCAAGACAGCCTCAAGGATCGACAGCCGGATGGGGCGATGTGTCGAAACAGACACTCTCACGGCATGCTCTTTTCGATAAACTCCCAAGTTTCCAGGCCCCACTTTCCTTCGGTCATGCACTTGGGATTATGCAGAAACTTCCTTGAGGGATCCTTGCGATTGAGACAACAGGACCCCTCCGGGTAGTCACTCACCTCAGCAGGCAATTGGGTGAAATCGTAAGTAATTTTGAGCTGGTCCAGAGCCTCTCGGAACTTTCTGGTATTGAGTCCACCTTGAACAATTCGAAGCTTCAGAGACTTCTTAATCGCTTCCGCTTCCTTCACAAACTCCGGAACATAATTTCTGACACTCGAGTCCGTCGTGCTGGTACCCCCGCCGGCATCCAGGGCCACTGCGATCGAAAAAACATCGAGATGTTTTGATCCCCAGTAAAGGGAACCAGCGGCTCCCATGGAGAATCCCATGATCGTTCGCTTGCTCCTGTCTTTTGCGATGGCGTATTCTTTCTCAAGATGCGGCAACAATTCCCTAATTACATTGGTTTCAGGCATCTTCCCCTTGGCCCCATCCCGCCAAACTGTTCCACCGTATTTTTCAGGAAATACGACAATCGCATCCCGGATCTTCCCCGCTTTCCTCGCGGCTTCATAACTGAGCATGACTTCGGACGAGGAATTGCCACCACCCGCACCATGAAGAAAAACAATCAAAGGATACGGTCCCTTGTCCTTGCTGTATTCCGGAGGCAAATACAGGGTGTGAATGATTTCATTCCCCGTGACAGGCCCCTTGAAGATCAAATTCTTTTGATACTTTCCTTGGTGAACAGCAGCAGCCTTTTGGCCCTGGGCCACACCCACTCCAAGTGCACAGAGAGCTAGAAGTATTCGTATCGTCATCATAATTTAGATTCTTGTTTAGCGCCAAGAAAACAACACCTCACCCCGACTAGGAAGATAAAAACCCTCGAAGCCGGTTTTCCGGTTTTTCGTCTTTAACTCCCACTCCCATGATACGCTTATTAGCCGCCCTGTTTCTAGCCGCCACTTTTTCAAAGGCCACGTGGAAAGAGATGACCTTCCTCTCTCCGCCCAGCGAAAATAAGCTTAAGAGAAAGTGATTCTGAAAATGGGCCGAAGCTCTTGGCGATCTGGCCCTCTTGGGAGGCTTTGGATTTCTGAGATTATTGGTCTTATTCATTTGATCAAAGATCCCTTCTCAGACTGCCCTGAGACACATCCATCGATATCCTTTTTCCTTGCTCGATTAATGTTTAAGAAAAGTCGTAGGCCCTTTTCTTAATGCACCCGTTCGGAAACTCCGGTGTTTTGGGAGCAAATCCTGTACTTCAAATCTGCGACTCAGACCAACTCAGAGACCACTCCGGTGGAGTCTCCGAAGCGGGTGTTCTTCAGACCAATTTGTTGAAGTTGGGTCGCGAAGATATTGGAGAAGGGCGTGTCCCTGGTGAACTTAAGGTATTGGCCGTGTTTAAAGCCCAGCTTCTTGCCGCCGGCGAGAACAAGGGGGTAGTTCCGGTTGGTGTGGGTGGTGCTGTTACTGCTGCCGTAGAGGAAGGTGGTGTAGTCGAGAAGGCTGTCGCTAGATTCCGGGGCTGCAGAGGTGTTTCGCATCCGGGTCAGGAAGTGGGAGAACTCGGTGGCAAGGAAACGATCCCATTTACCGAGAGGTTCCACGCCGTCCTCTTTATTCCAGGCGTGAGCCAGTCCGTGAAGGTGTTTTCCGAAGCCGAGGAGTTGAGGAAATTTTCCACCCAAAGTGGTGGCGTCGCCCATGCTGGCGATTTGGTAGGTGGCGACCCGGGTGGAGTCGGTTTGAAAAGCCAGATGGATCAACTCATACATTGTGCGAATATACTGCTCGGGGATCTGGTGATCAGAGTCGAGCTTGAGGCGTTCGCGCTCTTCGTCGGTCAATGTCGGTTTGGCGATGTCAATCCAGGCTTGGGATTGTTCGACGTTCTTTTCCACCTGCCGGACTGAGTCCATGTATTCGTCGAGCTTTTGCTGGTCGTAATTACCAAGCTTACGACGAACGCTGTTGGCATCTTCGAGGACGAGGTCGAGAAGGTGGGCGGAACTTTTGAGTCGCCGGCGATTTCTCGCGGTGTCCGGATCGCCGGCACCAAAGAGGCGTTCGTAAATACGGCGGGGTTGATTGACGGCAGGAATCGGACGGCCGTGTTTGTTGAAGGAGAGAGTACTGGATCGAGTGGGTTCGCCCACTCCACCATCGGTGGACATGATCAGCGAGTCGTAACGGGTTTGGCCGGCATAATGCTCTGCGACAACCTGATCCATGGACTGAACATTCCGCAGCTTGTTGGTGAGAATGTTCCAACCAGTAAGGAATGTGTCAGCACTGTCGTGTCCGTCAATCTTTTCGGCTTCAGGGTGAGAGAGTCCGCCAAGAACAGTGAGATGATCGCGATGAGGTTCCAGTGGTTTGAGACTCTTGTTGAACTGAAAGTCCTTACCTTCGCCTTTGGGGAACCAGTGCCAGTCTTGTTTGTCTTCCTGCAAAGGGAGAGAGACTCCGAAAGGAAAATAGACAACACCGAGCCTGGCGGGAGGCGGAGTGGTCTTCTTACCACTGGCCATGCAGTCCAGCACCGGAAGGGCAAGACAAGCTCCTGCTCCCCGGAGAAATGTGCGTCGACCAATGTGTTGATTCCTCATTACTTTGTCAAAAAGGCTTTACTAGTTACGATGCTTTCAACCAGTGATTGCAAACGAAGGCCATTTTTTAGTGATTTTTTTGTAATTTCTTCGACCAACGGCTCATCAGAGAACTCCAGGGAGCGCCCCATGGCATAGGCTAAAAGCTTACTGGTGAGTGCTTGAGCAAATTGTTGCCTCCGCTCGGTGAGCAGGTATTTCTTGAGTTCATCCAAATTCTTCAACTCTCTGCCATCGGGGAGCTTGCCCGTAGAATCCACCGGATGACGGGCCACCACTTTCTTCCCGTGTTTGCGGGGGATTTCCTTACGGATCAAACCAGTGGCTCCGTAGGCTTCGAACATTTGCCCCCAAGGATCAATGTTTCGATGACAATCGGCACAGGCCGGATCATCCCGATGAATGCGAAGTTGCTCGCGGATGGGCAGTTTCGAAAATTTGGGATCACTTTCGTCGAGTGGCGGAACATTGGGCGGAGGAGGAGGAGGAGGATCATTGAGCAAGTTTTTGCGAACGAAGACCGCCCGCTTGATGATGCTGGAGTCATATCCGGTCGAATGCCCCAGCAAAACTGAGCCATGGGTCAAGACCCCACCCCGCTCCGCTGACTTTTTGACTTTGCGAAAGTCTCCTCCGTAAACCCCTTCGATCTTGTAATGATCTGCCAGTTCCTGGTTCACCAATTGAAAGTCCGATTCGATGAAGTTCTCCGCCGAGAGATTCCTGCGTAGGATCTCACCGAAAAAGTGAATCGTTTCACTCCGGAAGTTCTCCTTAAGATCCGGATGTGGTTTCCCATAGATATTGGGTTCGATTTCAATACGATCAATGGCATCCACATCCAACCATTGGGTGGCGAAAGTTCGAATGAACTCATCGGCGCGCGGGTCTTTCACCATTCGTACCACCTTTTGTCGCAGGGCGTCTGGATCGGTAAGCTTGTTCTGATTCGCGAGATCTCGTAGCCAATCATCGGGAAGAGTGTTCCATAGGAAGTAAGAAAGTCTGGCGGCAAGCTCATGGGAGTTAAGTTTCCTTTTCTCCTGAGATCCAGGCTCCATCAGATAAAGAAAGTCTTGTGAAACCAAGACCAGCACCAAGGTCTCTCTCAGCGCCTCTGCAAAGCTTGGAAAATCGGGACGAATCATGGTAAAAAATGAAGTGAGTTTTTCAAGTTCTTCAGGAGCCACCATTTTCCGCCAAGCCTTCGGTAGGAAATCCTTTAGAATGTGCGCAACTTGTTTCGCTTCGTTGTCCGGATACTTCTCTTTGGAATCAATCAGAATGTCTTGATGGTGTTTGGGTGGCCACGACTCATAGATGGGGCCTTTAAATTCCACGGACTCGACGACCAGGTAAGGAAGATCGGGGTCTTCGATGCGGAAGTTTCGATCCTTCCCTTTCTCATCTTTTCTTTTCTCCATTTTGACCTCCGCGTATTCGTTGGCAACATTCATCACGTTGACCAAGAGCCCTGGGTATTTCCCCTGACCGCGCACTGGAAGCGGGAAGTTCTCCAACCTTCCTCGAAAGACATATTCGTGCATCCCTTCTTTTGTAATGTCCAGTTCGGCAAGAGTCTTTTCCTGAAGCAAGGTGTCCGGACGATACCCAACAACGACCCTTAACCTGGGGATCGGACCCTTTTTCTCCGGCAGATCAGCCTTCACCTTGACCCGGATTTCGAAAGGGCCTTCGTCCGGGTAGTCATCCTTAATCCGACCAATGAAGCGGACCTTGGGACCCAGACGATTTCCGGCAATTTCGCCCCTCTCCATCCGGACTTTGCTAGACTCCTTGAAAGTGTGGTGAAACATCTTGGGCTGAGGGCCAGTGATTATCACTTTGTCGAGAGCATCTCGGGCCGCGCTAATATAGTGCTCCATTTGTTCGCCAGTCATCTGGAGAGAGCTGCCATTATTACGAAGCCCGTCTCGCGACATAGGATCCTGGGGGATGTCCTGAATGTGGTTGATATCGAGCCCCAACAGGTCCCGCATCGTGTTCTGATACTGGTCACGAGTGAGTCTGCGCAGGACGACCTGTCCGCCTTTACTTTGGTGGACTTTGTGGGCGTGTTCGATGGTGGCATTGAGCCAATCCAGAACAATTTTGCGCTCTTCGGCAGTGAGGTCCTCTTCGTCATCAGGTGGCATTTCCCCGAGGTTGATCACTCCCCGGACATCATGCCATGTTTCGGCGGACCGGTCCTTGATCATGTCGGAAGAGAGGGTATCGAGGCGGATTTTCCCTTTCTGCTTCTGCTCACCGTGACAGCCGAAACATTTATTCTCGAGAATGGGTCGCACCTGATCTTCGTAGCCTTCAGGAGCCTTCGGCGACTCGGACTTGGCGGCCAGAGAGCCGCAAAACATCAAGAGCAGAGGTAAATATTTCAAGCTGGTCAGGATTTTCAACATCTGGTTCTTCCGCGTCTCTCTTGTTGGTTGAATTGAGCTTGATGGTTCGGACACCAAATTCAGTTTCACACTTCACATGGAAACCGTTCGTGATCTTTAAACAGTTCTATGTGTGTCAACATACGAGACATATCTGCCCCTTGTATCAACGGCTGAGACATCCAGAGCCGAAAGCCGCCGCCCTATCCCCAAATCGAATTCGCGGTGGCGTTGGCGTCCGCAAAGCGGTCGATCTCGACGCCAGCGTCTTGAAGCATGGTGGTCCACAGATTCGCGAGAGGAGTGTTCTCCTTCTCTGCCAAGCGGTGCTTGCCATGGGTCAGCCCTTGAAAACCACCACCCGTCAATAGGCAGGGCACATTGGTATTGCGGTGAGCGGTGCGCAGTCCCCCGCCATTGTAGACGAGGCTGTTGTCGAAAAGCGTGCCGCCATTCGGGTCGAGCGGATCCTTGATGGCGCGGAGCTGGTCGATGAAGCCGGAGTAGAGCTGCATCCATTTCTTCGTTCGCTTCAGATTGAGCTCATGCAGTGAGACATTGGAGCCATAGTGCGAAAGAGTGTGCGGCGAAGAGGACATGCCCATGCTCTGGAGCAAGCCGGCATCGGGCATGCGGTAAGTCACGACGCGGGTGGAGTCGGTTTGCCACGCGGCAAGGATCATCTTGAACATGGCCTTGATCTCCGGCTCTCCCTGCATTCCTTCCGGGGGCTTGGTCTGGGTGGCCTTGGGATACGGAATGTCGATCCACTCTTCTTCACGGCTCAGGGCCAGTTCGATGTCGCGAATACTCGTGGTATAGTCCTCCAGTTTTTCCCGATCGTCTTTGCTCAGCATGCGTTTGGTCGAGTTCCCTTCGAACTCGAGGATATCGAAGATGCTGCGACGTTGCTTGAGCGTGTGCAGCATTTCCTCCCGATTGACATCACCGCCAAAAATCTTGAAGTACACTTCCAGCGGAGAGGCAAAGCCCGGCAGCGGACTACCATCCTCACGATAGGAAATGGCCACCCCGCCATGACCGTTGCCGGAGTCACCGTTCTCGCAGTTGAGCTGAAGGCTTTCATGGCGCGTCCCCTTCCCTAAATGCTGTGCAGCCACCTGATCGCAGGAAATGCTGTTGTGCCGCGCCTTGCCGGAAAAACCGACCACATTGGCGCAGGTCAGGACGGCCTCGCTGCCCTCGTGAGGCTGCTTGTTCTCTGCGTTTGTGAAGTTCGAGACCATGGTCACATGCCCGAGGTTCTTCTTCATCGGATCCCAACCGGCAGGCAAGGCCAGGTCCTTCAGGCTGCCACTTTCCTTCGGGTAGAAATGCTTCTCCATATGACCGTGGCCCATCGACATCCAGAGAAGGCGACGCACGGAGTTTTTGGCGAGTTCCTTTTCAGTAGCTGCTTGAACAGAAGAAGGAAGCAGGCTGGACAAGAACGGCAGCGTTAAAGCCTTCGTTCCGTTACGGAGAAAAGTACGGCGGTTGGTATTGGTGGTCAGGTTCATTGGGAAATCTTAGGGTTCAAAGGTTTGGTATATTTCTTGTCAGTTACATTCTCTGGTTCGGCTTCTTCAATAATTTTCATGTCGCTTAACCATTGTAAATAAAGATCCGGCCAAGTGGAGAGCGGGTACTTTTCCCCCCGAATTTTGATACCGTGACCGCCTTTCTCAAAAAAGTGGGTGCGAACGGGGGCGCCGGCTTCTTCCAGAGCCTTGGCGTAAACTTCACTACCTATAAAAAAGCCGTCGTCTTTGCATGTTACAATCAGAGTGGGGCTGAGTTTATCGGTAACCGTAAACTCCTTAGCGAGTTCCTTCCCCTTGTTCATGTAGGCCGGGCAAAGCAAGACCGTGAAGTTCGGTTTACAGCTGGCACCGTCCAGCTCATCGACTGCCTTATAGCTTGGAATATCATAACCGGTACTGACCCGGGCGGAGAGGTGCCCTCCCGCAGAGGTACCCATGACTCCTATCCGCTCTGGGTCGATGTTCCACTCAGCAGCTCGCGAGCGGACAATCCGGACCGCTCGCTGAATATCCTGATAGGCACGATTACGATACTTGGGAATTCGGTAATGCAGGACAAAGGCGGAGATTCCGTGATCATTGAGCCATTCGGCGATCTGATACC
>JAKMEV010000235.1:0-9540 GCA_022425785.1 Akkermansiaceae bacterium
CAGGAGAAGCGATACTTTTCGTAAGGACACAAGAAACCCTCCGTATTTAGGCCCTCAATCTTATGAAAAAATCTCTCTTTTTATTCTCCGTTTTTTGTTCCCTCTTGGGATTGGCCCCAGCGATGGCCGCGCCGAGCTGGATTTGGTCTTCGAAGTCTCCCAAGGCTACTGAAAAGGCGACTTTCCGCGCCAATTTTGAGATCCCGAGGGGTGGAGTCTCCATGGTGAAGTTGGAATTTACTTGTGACAATGGTGCGGTGGCTCTTTTGAACGACAAGAAAGTGGCGACCAATCCGGATTGGCAGAAGGCGACGCAGCGGGATTTGACGGATATGGTGAAGGTTGGGACGAATGTGCTGACGATCAAAGGGAAGAACGAAGGAGGTGCGGCTGGATTGGTGGCGCGACTGAGTTTGAAGCAAAAAAGTGGCAAGGTGACCTGGGTCGAGTCGGGCGGAAATTGGGAAGCGCAAGCGGAGGGGGCGACAAGCTGGAAACCAGCCACGGTGATTGCAAAGTATGGCGCGGCTCCCTGGGGGAATGCTTTGGATGGAGGTGGCGGAGGATCGGCCCCCGGACCGGTGGCGGACAAAGTGATTACCTTGCCTGGTTTCGAGGCCGAGAGACTCTACACCGTGCCGAAGGGCCAGCAGGGATCGTGGGTCGCGATGACGGTGGGTCCGAAAGGGAATCTGATCACCGGTGATCAGTATGGTGGTCTTTACCGGGTCATTCTTTCGAAGGCGGGTGGAGAAGTGGAAGTTCAGAAATTAAACACCAAGGTCGAGGGAGCGCACGGGCTCTGCTATATTTATGGTGCACTGTATCTTTTGAAGAACGAGCAGAAGGGTGCGCGTGGTCTTTATCGACTTCGCGATACGAACAATGACGGCCAATTTGATGAAGAAAAATTCCTTCGTGAATTCAAGGGTGGAGGAGAGCATGGCTTGCACAGCATTATTCCGAGTCCGGATGGTAAGTCGCTGCACCTTGTTTTTGGAAATCATACCAACGAGCCCGAGAAGATTGACCGCTCCCGCCCGGCAAAAGCGTGGAGTGAGGACCACCTTCTTCCTCGGATGTGGGATGGTAATGGACACGCCCGCGGTAAACTGGCGCCGGGAGGATTCGTGTTGAAAACCGATCCTGACGCCAAAGAGATCGAGATGATTGCTTATGGATTCCGCAACGAGTTTGACGCGGCCTTTGATCAAAATGGCGAGCTCTTTGTCTTCGATGCCGATATGGAATGGGATCTTGGTTCGCCGTGGTATCGCCCGACGCGGGTGTATCATGCGGTGAGTGGCTTGGACGCCGGATGGCGTTCGGGAACGGGCAAGTGGCCCAATCATTATCCCGACACCTTGCCGCCTGTCGCGGACATTGGCCCTGGCAGTCCGACCGGCGTGGTGATGGGAACCGGCGCAAAATTTCCAGCGAAGTATCAGCGGGCGATCTTTATCAACGATTGGACCTACGGGACGATGTATGCCGTTCACCCTGTGGCCTCAGGTGGTGGTTACACCAGTAAAGTAGAAGAGTTCGTGAGCGGACGTCCTTTACCACTGACCGATGTCATTATTCATCCCCAGGATGGCGCGATGTATTTCATGATTGGTGGACGACGGACGCAGTCGGCGCTTTATCGTGTGACGTATACCGGAAAAGAATCGACGACTTCGGTCAAGGCTCTGCCACTGACCGCGGAGGCGAAGCTGCGCCGTGAATTGGAATCCCTTCATGAGGGCAAGGGAAGTGCGGCATCAGTAAAAAAAGCGTTGA
Organism: Akkermansiaceae bacterium; assembly: GCA_022425785.1. Taxonomy (GTDB): domain Bacteria; phylum Verrucomicrobiota; class Verrucomicrobiia; order Verrucomicrobiales; family Akkermansiaceae; genus SW10. Next base: position 1,783 of record JAKMEV010000235.1, read on the forward strand.
AGTATTTAGGGCACGAAGATCGACATGTAAGATATGCCGCCCGGGTTGCCTTGGAGCGACAGAAGGCATCGGGCTGGGGTGTTATGGTGTTGGGAGAAAAAAATCCCTGGGCATTGATCGAAGGAGTGGTCGGGCTGGCCCGGGTTGGAGTGGAGAAGGAGCAGGGTGCGATTTTACAAGCGCTCGGAAGACTCAATCCAAAGTCTCTGAGTCGGGAGCAATTGCTGGCTTGGTTACGTGCCCACTCCCTGGCCTTCACGCGCATGGGCGAGCCTGAGAAAAAGGAAGAACTTGTGAAGCGCTTCCTTCCGCTCTTTCCGAGTGGAGACAATCTCGTTGATCGGGATCTTGCGGAGATATTAATCTATCTTAAAGAGCCTTCGGTCGTGCCCACGGCGCTTCAGTTGATGGCGACGGCCAAGGATGATCACACTGCGCTCACAAATGAGGGTGTTCTCAATCGTAATGATCGTTACGCCAAAGCGGCACGGGCAACTCACAACAGCCGGCCGAATTTGCAGCAGTATAGTTTGCTCTTCCTCCTCCGGAATGCCACGGCTGGCTGGAATCCGGAGTTACGAAAAACCTACTTCTCCTGGTTCCCGCGCGCGAACAGGTGGAAGGGCGGCAACAGCCTGAAGAAATTCATTGAGAACATCCGCAACGAGGCCATGAAGAACATCGCGCCTGCTAACGAAAAAGAGGCGCTGGATAAGCTGTCAAAAACACCACCACCGGCAATGGCCAATATCAAAGGGCCGGAAGGACCGGGCCGTTCTTGGTCGGTTGCAGAGGCAGTGAAGGAAGTCGCCACTCGCAAGACCGGACGGAACTTCGCGCGAGGAAAGGAACTCTTCGCGGCTACGGCCTGTGCCAGTTGTCATCGCATGGCTGGAGAAGGAGGAGGGATCGGACCCGATCTCACCGGTTCGGGGAACCGCTACACTCTGGCGGATCTCCTCGAGAATATTGTCGAGCCATCCAAGGTGATTTCAGATCAGTACGGCAGTGAGACCATTACCAAAAAAGACGGCTCGGTCGTGATCGGTCGCGAGGGAGGGGAGAGCGAGACGAGTATCTTAATTATGACTAACCCCTTCGCCCCGGATTCTCTCATCGAAATTCCCAAGTCAGAAATCAAAAGACGCACTCCGCTTTCCCTTTCGATGATGCCTCCGGGATTGATCAATTCGCTTAATCCAGATGAGCTCGGGGATTTGGTTGCTTATATGATGTCGGGAGGAAATCCCAAAGACAAAGCCTTCAAGCCTTAGCGGGTCTTCCATTCATACTTGGTCGCCTCACTATTGAGGTCGTATTTGAACGAAAGGAGTGGTTTTTCCACACCGATTGGCGCTCCGGTGGCGTGGATGGTGTTAATCTTATCAATCCCGCTCCTTTTGATCGTCATTCCGGACTTCAGTTCGAGAAGTGGGCCTGAGGTGTCGGTTCCCGCAGTAGTCTCGGTCCTGCGAATCATTGCCTGTTTTAACCTTAAAAATCTATCCGTTGGTATATCAGGTAATATTGGTGAGTGATGTATTACCGAGTGGGAGGGCTGAAATGGGTAGATTAAAAGATCTCATGAGATGAGTCGGATTGGGACGGGTTATGGTCTTCAGTGGTGCTAACGGTGCCGTCTTTCACCTTGGCTTTAGAAATCAAGGCGGTTCAGGGCAACATTGGTCAGGCCACTGGGGTGACGATATTAACTCAAATGGTGCTCCTACCACCGAAATTGGAGTATGGCATCACGTTACATGGACCAACACCGCTGGCTCAAATGAGCAGAGTATCTATGTTGATGGTGTCCTTGCCGTTTCTGGCGGTGCTGGCGGATATGGTGCCAACGGAGGCCAAACTCTTTTGATTGGAACTTCTAATAACGGGGGATCATTCAATGGAGATCTTGATGATGTGAGAGTTTACGATGAGGTTCTCTCAGCTGCTCAGATCGCTGATCTTGCGACGGTTGCTATCCCAGAACCAACCAGCGGAATTCTCTTGAGTCTCGCTAGTCTTGCTCTTCTTCGCCGCCGCCGTTAGGCGTGGTGATTGAGTCCAAAGAAAGACAGTTTTTAATCAACGACCGATGCCTTGGCATCGGTCGTTTTTTCGGTAATCTCACCACATTCGATCAATGACCCTTATAGCCTTTCCTAAGTTTATTTTCCCACTTATCGGAATCTCCTGCTTCCTTTGTTCCTGTGATTCGCAGAAGTCAGAATCTAATCAGGAGAGCTCTGAAAGTGTCTTGCAGAGCGTCGTGAAAAGCGTGCCATTCAAGGAGCGTCCTCCGAGCGCAGAGACTCGTTTCGTCGAGCTCGACACCTCAAAAAGTGGAGTGGATTTTGTCAATCCTATCGATGAAAGCCATGAGCTGCGTTATCTTTATTCATCCTCAATGTCTACCGGAGGGGTCGCGATTGCTGACTTCGATGGAGATGCCAAACCTGATATCTTGTTCGCCGGCGGACCCGTTCCCAATAAACTCTATCGCCAGACGTCAAGAATGCAGTTCACCGATGTGACCAGTCAGGCTGGAGTGGGTGGAGGAGACGCTTGGGCTATCGGATGTGCCGCTGCTGATATTGACAATGACGGAGACATCGATCTCTACGTTTGCAACTACCTTTCTCCCAACCAACTTTTTCTAAATAAGGGTGACGGCACTTTTGTTGAGTGCGCAAAAGAATGGGGTCTTAATTTCATTGATGCCAGCCATACGCCATCTTTCTGCGACTACGACCGCGACGGCAATCTTGATCTCTATATTCTCACTAATCGATGGTATCGTCCGGAAGGATTTCCTTCGGAAAAAACTATTGAGCAGGGACCTGATGGGAGGCCCAGAGTGATCGAGAAGTTTGAGCGCTTTTACGATGCCCGGCAAACCGGGGCAGATCAGTGGACTGGGGAAGGTCATTGGGAGTCCGTTGTTGTGGGGCGTCCAGATCTCCTGTGCCGAAATAACGGCGCTGGAAAATTTGAAGTCGTCAACAAAGGGGCTGGAATTACCCATCGGGGTCACGGGCTTTCTGCAACCTGGTGGGATTGGAATGGTGACGGCTGGCTCGACCTCTGGGTGGGAAATGACTTCCAAGACGCCGATTGCCTTTACGTGAACCGCGGAGACGGCACCTTCGTGAACGTGGTAGACATGGCAGTGGGCCACACCTCGTGGTTTTCCATGGGCGCTGACTTCGGCGATCTCAATGCCGACGGCCTGCCCGATTTCCTGATTGCCGATATGGCAGGGAGTAATCACTTTAAACAGAAAACGGCGATGGGGAGCATGTCGGCCTTCGCATGGTTTATGGACAACGTAGAGCCCGCTCAACTCATGAGAAACGGTCTCTTCCTCAACGCTGGAAACGGGCGGTTCCTAGAAGGGGCCTTTCTTTCCGGCTTGGACAGCACGGACTGGACCTGGGCCGTTCGTCTGTGTGACTTCGATCATGATGGTCTCAACGATGCCTATTTCCAGTGTGGGATGTCACGAAATTTCAACGAGAATGACGACGAGGAATTGAAAAAGAAGGATCGTAAACTGACCCAATGGGAGCGCTATCGTCATCTCCCACCTTTAAGAGAGCATAACAGGGTCTTTCGAAATCTCGGTGGGATGAATTTTGAAAACACCTCGAAGGACTGGGGCTTGGATTATTACGGAATGAGCTACGGTTGTGCCGTAGGTGATCTTGATCGGGATGGCGCGCTCGATATTGTCAGCGTGCGTCTTGATGGACCGGTGGCAATTTATCACAATACCGGAGCTGATGCCGGAAACAGCCTCACGCTCTCTTTTGAAGGAACCAAGTCCAACAAGCAAGGACTCGGAGTGAAGGCTAAACTCTTCACGAATCACGATGATGAGACTCCGCAATTGCGAACTCTCGTGACCTCCCGCGGATACCTGGGAAGTGACCAGGCCATCTTGCATTTTGGATTGGGCGAAGCGTCAACCGCCGCGCGGTTGGAACTATACTGGCCCAGTGGTTTAATCCAGATAATCAAGAATCTCGATGCGGGAAGACACCACCATATTGTTGAAGGCGGGGGAGCCAATGCGACCCCGCCGGTCGTTCAACCTGAACCAGTTTTTGAGGCCTTACCGTCTCTATCTCGAGTGAAACATGCCGAGAAGCGTTACGATGACTTTGCCCGGGAGCCCCTCCTCCCCAACAAGCTTTCTCAGTTTGGTCCGGGGCAGGCTTGGAGTGATGTCAATGGCGATGGTGTGGACGATTTTTATCTGGGCCAGGGAAAGGGCGCTCCCGGGCGCCTGATCATTCTTCGTGACCGCCAAGGGGGGCTTAAACCAATGCCTCTTCCGAACGATGGAGATTTCGAGGACATGGGTTGTCTCTTTTTCGATGCTGACGGCGATGGAGATCAGGATCTCTACATTGTGAGCGGAGGGGTAGAGTGCGAGGATGATGAAGATAGTCTTCAGGATCGCCTCTACCTGAATGACGGGGCGGGGAAAATGACCCTTGCTCCCAAGGGAGCTCTCCCTTTGGCGAGACATAGTGGAAGCTGTGTCAGCGCCGCTGATTTCGATCGTGATGGAGATCTGGACCTCTTTATTGGTGGCCGCACAGTTCCCGGATACTACCCAACCGCAGCAGCCAGCCAGCTTTTACGCAACGAAGGGGGTGGCCGCTTTGTCGATGTCACTTCTGACCTTGCTCCGGCTCTTTCAAATTCACGCGCCGGAATTGTGACCAGCGCGGTCTGGTCGGATATCGATAATGATGGGTGGATCGATCTTGTTCTCGCTCGCGAATGGGACACCGTGGGGATTTTCAAGAACACCGAAGGGGAATTGACAGCTCTGCCTCAAAGTGCTGGAGCAGAAACCCGGAGAGGTTGGTGGAATGGAGTCACCTCGGCTGATCTCGATGGAGACGGAGATTTCGACCTCGTCGTCACGAACTTTGGACTGAATACCAAGTATCATGCCTCACCCGAAAAACCGGCGCTCCTCTTCTATGGTGACGTCGTCAATTCAGGGCGCAAGCACCTCATCGAAGCCGAATTCGAAGGAGATATTGTTTACCCGATTCGTGGAAAAAGTTGTTCGACGGCAGCAATTCCCAGTTTGGCCAATAAATTCAGTACCTACAAAGGTTTTGCCGCGGCTACCCTCCAGGATATTTACACTCCGGAGAGACTCAAGGCAGCGAAGAAATTTTCGGTGAGCCATCTTGAGACTTCGATTTTTTGGAATGATGGTGAGGGCAACTTCTCTCCCGAGGCTCTCTCATGGGAAGCCCAGTTGGCTCCTTCATTCGGGGTGGTTGTTCGGGACTTCGATGGCGACGGTCAGGTCGATATTGTTCTCGCACAAAACTTCTTCTCTCCGCAACGGGAAACGGGACGCATGGCCGGTGGGCTCTCTCTTCTGTTGCGAGGCAGGAAAGAAGGGGGTCGCACAATTTTCGAGCCTGTTTGGCCAAACCGCAGTGGCATCAATGTTTCCGGCGACTCCAAGAGCCTGACCACGCCCGACCTCGATGGAGACGGCCATCCGGATCTTAGTTTTGGAATCAACGACTCTCCCATGATAGGCCTCAAAACCAAGAAGCATCCGGGAGCGACGATTCATCTCAAAGGGGGGGCGCAAAACCCGCAGGGTATTGGCGCGCGAGTGGTCTTGAATCAAGGTCGATCGGCTGAAGTATGTGCCGGCGGGGGTTATTTGAGTCAGTCCCCGGCGGTGGTTCATTTCGGCCTGGCCGAAGGTGAAAGCGTTACTTCCTTGGAGGTTCGCTGGAGTGATGGCTCCACCAGTAAGATTGAACAGCCTGCGATTAAAGACGGAATGATCGAAATCAATAAGCGATAGAGTTACGGGGCGAGGACGTCCTCTTCCGCAACCAGGTTGGCAGCGCGAAGTTGGAGTAAAAGAACGGCGGTGCCCAAGAGGGACCCCACAGGCAGTGGGGGAATCCGATTTGTCATTCTGTTAGACCGTCGGATTGCTGAAGGGGGTTAAGTCAGGAGGGCTTGCTAAAGGTTCCGTTGCGGAGAAAGTGAATGGTTTCGGCGATCACCTTTTTATTCTTCATGATGAAGGGATGGGTGACATGGAGGACCCGGTAGTCTTTGACTCCGGGAGAAGTTGATCGTTTGGCCGAGACCTTGCCGTCGTCCTTGCCCGGGATGATCATACTATTGATCCAGTTGATGGAGCGGTCTCCGGAGAGGACGCCGCATTCGAAATTGATTTTTCCCAACTTGTTGGGTGTGGCGTTTGCTCCGGTCCCAAGCTCGTTTCCGGCAGGGCCATTGAGCCAGCGAACGAGCCGCCATGATCCGATTTGGTCGATGACCTCACTTCCTTGATTGGGTGGAGCCAGCATGACCACGCGTCCCAAGCGAGGATCCTTGCGTTTCTGAAAATAGCTTCTCACCAGAATGCCGCCCAGGGAATGGGTGACGAAATGGACCTTGGAACAAGCCATGATCTGCGGCTTCTTGAGAGCCTTTCCGATGGCATCGTCAGCCAAGGTATTGATCTGATCAGTCCGGGATGGATAGCCAACGTTCTCGACGACATAGCCCGAATCCTCCAAAGTTTCTGCCATTTTTGTCATACTCGAAGGAGTCCTGCAGAGACCATGCAACAAGATTACCCCTTCCTTGGCCGGGAGGGCGTTGGGGAACATGAGGAGGCCACATAGAATGATCAGGAATCTATTCATCGTGGAAAAAGCATGCTGCCAAACGACTTATTTTCCTAATCTCTATTCTCAACCTTAACATCGATTGAAGTGATGGTCGAAATGGAGGCTGGCGGGCCTCTGCTGGGGGAGGTGGAATGGCGCTTGAAAAGCGCCGCCATGCTTAGCCGAGATTCTTGAGGATGGTGGCACCCATTTCGGCGGTGTTGACCTTCGTTTCGCCATGGGCGCCAGTGAAGAGGTCGCCGGTGCGGAGGCCTGAGTCGATGGCGGCTTGCACAGCGGCATCGATGGCGTCAGCGGCTGCGGCTTCTCCGAGGGAGTAGCGCAACATCATGGAGACGGACAGGATTTGCGCAATCGGGTTCGCGATGCCTTGTCCGGCGATATCGGGAGCGGAGCCGCCGGACGGCTCATACATCCCGAAGTATAGTCCGTTGTCTTTCACGTTTCCGAGGCTGGCGGAGGGGAGCATGCCGAGGGATCCGGAGATCATGGCCATTTCATCGGAGAGAATGTCGCCGAAGAGGTTGCCGGTGACGAGGACGTCGAAGGAAGCGGGGCGCTTGACGAGCTGCATCGCGGCGTTATCGACATACATGTGTTCGAGTTCGACTTCGGGGAAATCTTTAGCCACTTCGATGACAGTCTCACGCCAGAGAACGGAGTTTTGCAGGACGTTGGCTTTGTCGACGGAAAGGAGGCGTTTGTCGCGACCCATCGCAGCGGTGAAGGCGATCCGGGTGATGCGTGCGATCTCGCTCTTGCGGTAGACCATGGTGTCGATGGCTTCGATGTCGCCGTCGGGAAGTTCGGTGATCGACTTGGGTTGGCCGAAGTAAATCCCACCGGTGAGTTCGCGTACGCAGAGGACGTCGAAGCCGTCCGGGATAAGTTCGTTTTTGACGGGGGAGGCGTGGGTCAGGGAAGGGTGGCAGGATCCGGGGCGGAGATTGGCGAAGAGGCCGAAGTGCTTCCGGAGTGGAAGAAGTGCGCCGCGCTCGGGCTGGATGTCGGGAGGAAGATTTTCCCACTTGGGACCGCCGACGGAGCCGAAGAGGATGGCATC
>JAKMEV010000251.1:0-2060 GCA_022425785.1 Akkermansiaceae bacterium
GTCGTCCCCATCGTTCGCCAAAATCGGGACGGGCGAGGAGGTCATCGACGACTCTTTCGAAGGCCTTCGGTGATTGGTCAGCGAGGAAGTTTTTCAATTCCTCGGGTGATGGGGGGAGTCCGATGAGATCGTAGTAAATCCGGCGTAGCAAGGTCTGGCGGTTCGCGTCCTTGGTCGGAGTGAGCTTTTCGGATTCCAGGCGGGCGAGGACAAAGCGATCGATGTCGTTTCGGGGCCAGGTGGCGTCTTCGACCTTGGGCGTTGGATGAGCGACCGGTGTTTTGAAGGCCCAGAATTGTCGCCCTTTTTCGAGGTCGATTTTAGATCGCGATTTTTTGATAACTCCGTCGCGGGGATCCGGAGCCCCCATCGTGATCCAGGTGCGAAGTTTTTCGATCTTATCGTCGGAGAGCTTTTCATCCGGCGGCATCTGGAGGTCGCTGTTTTGGTGGGAGGTGACTTCGATGATGAGGGACTCGTCGGGTTTTCCCGGGATGAGAGCCGGGCCGGAGTCACCGCCGGTTTCCCAACCGGCCCGCGAGTCAAGGTAGAGATTGGCTTTGAGCTTCTTGGCACCTTCGGAATGGCATTCGTAACAATGCCTCGCAAAAAGAGGACGAATATGGTTTTCGAAATAGTTGATGCCTTCGTCGGCGCCCGCCGGCAGCACCAGAGAGGTGGCAAAGAGAGTCTTTGCGGCCATTCTGAAGATGTTTGCGAGCGGAGGCATGTTTGGATCAGGCGATCAACTCGGTCATCTCGCCGGTACTGTCTACGAAGTTTTTCGTGGGCATGCCGAGGCGGTTCATCATTGTGACGAAGAGGTTCGAGAGTGGGATGTCGGAGCCGAAGCGGTGGTAGCCGCCGTGCTTGAGTCCGAGGTTGTCACCACCCGCGACGACGAGCGGGTAGTTGGTATTGTTGTGCGTGTTGCTGTTGCTGCTGCCGTAAAGGACCATCGTGTGGTCGAGGAGCGTGCCGTCTTGTTCCGGGGTGTCTTGCAGGCGCTGGAGGAAGTAGGAAAGTTGCTGGGCGCGGAAGCGGTCCCATTTTCCAAGAGCTTCGGCGCCACCGGGTTTGTTCCATCCGTGGGCAAGGCTGTGTTGGTTTTTTCCGAAGCCGAGGAGGGAAGGGAATTTTGTGGCGATGGACGTCGCGCCGTTCATGTTTCCCATTTGATAGGTTAGGAAACGGGTTGAGTCGGTTTGGATCGCGAGATACATCAGGTCGAGCATCGTCTTGATGAGCTCGCCCGGAGTTTTGTCATCGGCATCGAGATGCAGGCCGGTCGCGTTGACTTGCGGTTTGGGAACGTCGAGCCACCTCTCTGAACGTTCGACCCGTTGTTCAATTTGACGGACCGACTGGAGATACTCGTCGAACTTATCCTGGTCCTGCTTGCCAAGCTTGCGCCGGACTGACTTGGAATGATCGAGGACGAGATCGAGCATGTTTTTGGAGTTCTGCAATTCCTGTCGTTGATCCTGAAGGGAGCGATCTTCTTTTCCGAAGAGGCGATTGAAGACCACGCGCGGGTTGTGAAGAGCAGGCACTGGTTGTCCGCTGCGGCTGAAGGAAAGAGTGCTGGAGCGGGTGGCCTCGCCCACGCCTCCGTCGACCGAAAGACTGAGCGAGCGGAAGCGGGTGTCGTCGCCGAGTTGGGCCGCCATGAGTTGGTCGATGGACGCCGAGTTTTTCAATTGGCCGCCTTTGAGCTCGGCGGCGGTCAGGAAAATGTCGGCGGAGTCGTGGCCGCCTATCTTGCGCCCGTGGGGGTGGGAGAGTCCGCCGAGGATAGAGAGATGCTCGCGGAGTGGTTCGAGGCACTTGAGGCTTTCGTTGAACTTATAGTCGCGGCCGACAGCATCGGGGAACCATTGCCACTTTGCAGAGGCGTCTTTCTTTTTGGGAAGGCTCACGCCGTAGGGGAAATAGATCGAGCAGAAGCGTTTCGGGCGCGGGAGGGTTTTCGCGCTTGCCCCCATGCATTCCAGGAAGGGCAGGGCGAGAGTTGCGCCGGCTCCGCGAAGGAAGGTGCGCCGATGGAGATGCCAGGGTTT
>JAKMEV010000276.1:0-3270 GCA_022425785.1 Akkermansiaceae bacterium
CCATTGTTCGGTGTCTTGATCGGGTGAATGACCGCGTTTCGACGGAATACCAGATCGACTCCAGTCGGGGGTTCCAAAGCAGCCTTGTGGTAACACAGTAAATCATTGGCCCCATTTTGAATAAAGAGGAATTGTTCACTCTCGCTCACCGATATTTGAGCAGAGACTAAGGACGGAAGAAAGACTCCCAGAAAGAGATTTTTTAGAGCCATGACTTAAGAGTTTTAACATCACGCGCCACAAATCCAACAGCCTCCATGACATCCTCTTTGGGATACAGTTGTGTTTTCCCCCACTCCATGTGGAGCGAAAGCGGCATCGGCCCATGGCCTTTGCGGACCGCATCGAAAGTCTTTTTATCAACGAAGCCGGTATCGAGAGGGACATTCTTGAGTTGATTGCTCCGTTCCCCCTCCCAAACCGCATCCTTCACATAGATCGAACGGATGTGCTTTTTAACTGTGGCCAAAGCTGTCTTCCAGGAGAGGCCTGAATCGGCGCGGAAGTGACGCAGGTCGTAGGCGATAGCTGCGTCATCGGGATCGATGCCATCGAACATGAGCGCGGCATCCCAGCTCATCGCTCCGGCGTATTTGTATCCCGAATGAATTTGGTAGAGTGACTGTATGCCGATCTCCTTGTTCATGGCGGCGAGATTTTTGAGCTTCGTGGCATTCTCTTCTACTTGGGGAAGCATTTCCCTCTTGAAATCGTAGCGGTAATAGTTGGTGCGATATCTGGTAATCCCGTTGGCTTTAAGAATACGCAGGAACTTTTCGCTCTCGGCATTGGCCTCGTTTACATTGGTGGCTGCGATAAGCGCTTTTTGGCCATTCTTCGCCAAGGCCGCCACCATTTTAGGCACTTCTTTTTCTGCCGCTTCCGGGGCTATGTGCCCGCCCTTTCGGATCGTAGCCTCGATTCCTTGGACCCCCATCTTGGCGAGGATTTCGCCCATCCGGTCATACTCGAGAGTCTGGATGGGCTTCTCAAACACAATGATCGGAGATGCCGCTGTTTTCTTGGATTTCTGGGCGTTGGCAGCCGTCACGCCGGTAAGGGTTGCAGCACTCTGAGCAAGGAATTTCCGTCGATTGGTCACTGCCTCCATAAAGCCAAGCCAAAATCAGTCTGACAATGTCTATTTCCCAGCTTTCCAAATGGCGCAAATACCCTAGCTTCCCCACCGAATGAAATTACTCATCGTTCTCACAACCGTGCTCGTTCTCCCGCTTTCCGCAAATCCGGTGGCCGGAGAAGGTTCCGACCTCAAACCTGATCCTAAGGCCGTCTTCGGATCGCTGGACAACGGCTTCAATTACATCGTCTACCCAAACGCCGAACCTCCGGGACAATTCTCGGTTCGTTTGCACATCGCCGCTGGCTCCTTGATGGAAAACGACAATCAACGCGGACTCGCTCACTTCCTGGAGCACATGGTCTTTAATGGCTCGAAGAACTTCACGCCCGACGAGCTTATTCCTAAAATGCAGCGACTCGGCATTGCATTCGGTGCACACGCCAATGCCTACACCTCCTTTGACGAAACCGTCTACATGCTCGATCTCCCGAATCTCGATAAAGAGACCGTGGATCTCACCTTCACCGTCATGCGTGACTTCGCAGACGGCGCTCTTCTTCTGAAAGACGAAATCGATAAAGAGCGCGGCGTGATCATTTCGGAGAAGACTTCACGCGACTCCGTTGGCTACCGCATGATGCTGAAGCAATTCGAATACCTCCTCCCGGGATCACGGCTCATGCAACGTGTTCCCATTGGGACCGAAGAAGTCATCAAGGGTGCCCCGCGGGAACGCTTCACCGAATTCTATAGCGACTTTTACACACCATCTCGGATGACCTTCGTTGTTGTCGGGGACTTCAAGGCCGAAGAAATGGAAAAGCGCGTGCGTGAAACCTTTATTTCGATGACCAATCCTGAAAAAGCAGGGAAGAATCCTCTCAACGACATCCCACCTTCTGGTCATGGTTTCCGAACCGAAGTCTTTACCGACAAGGAAATATCATCCGACGATCTTACCCTTTACAACATCCGTCCTCACACTCCAAAAACAGATACCGAGGCTGAGCGGCTTTCACGTTACCCCCTCTCTCTTGCTCACAGCATTCTTAATCGTCGCTTCGATGTTCTCTCCAAAGAAGAAGGGTCGCCGATTCTTGGTGGTGGGGCTAATCGCTCGGTTCTCTTTAATCAAATCGAGCAAGGTGGCCTTGCTGTAAACCCCGCAGAAAACAAGTGGGAAGCAGCAATTCCGGTGATGGAGCAGGAACTCCGACGCGCGCTTCTTCATGGCTTCACCCAGAACGAAGTCGACGAAGCCAAGGCTCGTTACATCAACGCCGCAGAGCAAGCAGTCAAACGCGCACCTACCCGCGAGTCAGCGGGACTTGCGATGGGTTTCATTGGCTCCATCGGGAAAAAGAGCGTTTTCACGACTCCCGACACCAACTTGGAGCTCGCCAAAGAAGGTCTTGCCAAGCTCACTCCCGCGGATTGCCACAAGGCTTTTCAGAAATTCTGGGACACCAAGGATCTCTCCTTCGTTCTCACCAGTCGGAAGGCCGAAGATGGCACCGCCAATAAACTTAAGAAACTCTACCTCGAAAGCTCCAAGGTTGAAGTTACCGCTCCCGAGCAGGAAGTCCTCACTGCTTTCAGCTACACTGACTTCGGTAAGGCCGGGACAATCGTGAAGCAAAATAACGTTGAAGATTTTGAAGCAACTCAACTAATCCTTTCAAACAATATTCGCGTAAACTTCAAGCAGACTGACTTTGCCAAAAACAGCATTAGTCTGAGCGCACGATTTGGCTCCGGTCAGTTGACCCAACCTAAAGGCGTCCCCGGAATGGATCGCTTTGCCAGCATGGTTTTCCAAGGCGGTGGCTTGGGTAAGCATTCGGAAGACGAGCTCCAGCGAATTCTTGCAGGTAAGAACGTTGGCGTGGGCTTTGGTATTGGCGAAGGAGATTTTTCCCTCGGCGGCCGCACCACTCCCGAAGATCTGGAACTTCAGTTGCAGTTAATGTGCGCCTATCTCACTGATCCGGGCTTTCGGCCTGAAGCCGAGCGCATGTTCAAGATGGCCCTCCCCATGATTTACAAGCAACTCGAGCACTCCATGCAGGGCGCGATGGTCGAGATGGGCAGCCAGCTTTATGGAGGCGATGACCGCTTCGAATTTCCTCCTCAGGAAAAAGCGCTTTCCTACAATACCGACCAGGTCAAAGGATGGCTCCTCCCTCAGT
>JAKMEV010000512.1:0-4050 GCA_022425785.1 Akkermansiaceae bacterium
TGGTAACGAATTTAAAACCGATCTCTTTGCTTCTCTGATGTATCCGGGACCGGCTTTCGTGGCCGGGGGGATTGCCAAGGTGCTTGATGGAAAACGCAAGGGAGTGACTCTGCGTGTTGCCGGAAAGAAGAAGGAGAGCAAGGGTAATGGCGCAACCGGCGAGGTGATTGAAGGCGCAAGAGAGATCGTGGTCGATGCCATTGGCGGCTTACAATACGCGCAGACCGAATTGACGGCGAAAGCGGGAGAAGCTTTGGCATGGAAACTCCGTAATACCGATGTCATGCCGCATAATCTGGTCTTAGTGAAACCACAAAGTGCCAAGGTGGTTGGCGAAGCCTCCTTCAAAATGCTGAATGATCCCAAAGCGGGAGAAAAAAATTACATTCCTGATATGCCCGAGGTCATTGCCTTTATTCCGGTCATCGATCCGGAGACCGAGCATGTCCTTCACTTCCGGGCGCCCAAAGAACCAGGCGATTATCCCTACATGTGCACCTTCCCGGGGCACTGGCAGGCGATGCGGGGAGTCTTGAAGGTGCGGTGATGAGGTGGCGATGGTGATTTTGATTTGGAGAGACGTGTCAATGGAATGACTCAGAGAGAAGCCTGGTCTTGATCACCCTCTCAGAATTTCCTCCACGACGTGGCCGTGGACGTCGGTGAGGCGGCGGTCGATGCCGTTTTGGCGGACGGTGAGGCGTTCGTGATCGATGCCCATGAGGTGGAGAATAGTGGCGTGAAGATCGTAGCAGAAGGTGGTGCCATCGAGGGTTTGGTAGCCCCATTCGTCGCTTTGGCCATAGGATGATCCGGCTTTGATTCCCGCGCCGAGCATCCAGGTGACGAAGGTTCCACCGTTGTGGTCGCGGCCGTCACCGCCCTGCGCGAAGGGGGTTCGGCCGAATTCGGTGGTCCAAATGAGGAGAGTGTCGTCGAGCAAGCCGCGGCCTTTTAAATCCTCGATAAGAGCGGCGATGGGTTTATCGACGCTGGCGGCGATGAGTGGGAGTTCTTTGGAGATGCTGCCGTGGTTGTCCCAGTTTTTGGTCGCACCTTGCGGGCCGCTCCAGACCTGCACGAAGCGGGTACCGCGTTCGCAGAGACGTCGGGCGAGAAGGCACCGCTTGCCAAAGTCTTCCGTCACTTTGTCGTCGAGGCCGTAGGATTTTTTGGTGAGTTCGGTTTCCTTGTTGAGATCGAAAGCCTCGGGTGCGGATAGCTGCATTTTGGCTGCGAGTTCGTATGAGCGAATGCGTGATTCCAAACGCGAATCATCGATGCGATTTACAGCGTGCCTTTGGTTGATCTTCTGAAGAAGTGCGAGTCCGTCTTGTTCTGCGGAGGGTGTGGCAAAATTGAAGCGTTTGTTAGCGAAGAGATCGGGGACGGGATTGTCTCCTCCGGCATTGATCACAGTGCCTTGATGGACGGCGGGTAAAAATCCAGCCGAGAAAGGACCGCGTTGATTGTAGGGAAGTCCTTTAGCGTCGGGGAGAACGATAAAAGTGGGAAGGTCATCGGTAAGGCTCCCGAGGGCATAGGAAGTCCACGCGCCGAGGCAGGGAAAGCCGGGAAGAAGGAATCCCGAGTTCATCATGTAGGTTCCCGGGCCATGGACGTTTGTCTTTGACTTCATGGCCATCAGAAAGCCCATTTCATCGACCCACTTCGCTTGATGGGGAAAGACGGTACTGACCCAGCGGCCGGATTCCCCGTGTTGTTTGAATTCGAATGGGCTTTTCAAAAGAGCCCCGGGCATCGCCGTAAAGCCCTCGGGTTTATCTTTGGGGCCGAGTTTTTGACCATGAAATTTTTCGAGGACGGGCTTGTAGTCGAAGGTGTCCATCGGGCTGGCACCACCGGTCATGAAGAGCTGGATGACCCGCTTCACTTTTGCGGGATGGTGAATTCCGCCGTTCAATTCGGGTCGTGGTTTGCCCAAAGCCTCGTTCGAGCGCATTTGCGCCATCGCAACGCCGCCAAGGCCACCGCCGGAGTTCCATAAAAATGATCGTCGATTCATTCTACAAAAAGAAATTCGTTGCTGTTTAAAAGGATGCGGCAAAAAGCGGGGAGTCCGTGCTTTTGCGTATAAGCAATGAATTGTGATTGCTCGTCATCGGTTGGAGAGCGGAGCCAGACGAGGCGAACGGCGCGTTCGATTTGGGAGGTATGGTCGAGGTGTTCGGATTTGATGCTTTTTGCAAGCTGTTCGCTGCTGGATAGAATGAAGTCGTTGTTAAATACGGCGAGGGATTGCAGGGCGGAGACTGAAAATCCGCGTTTGGGTGCGAGAAGGCCGAGGTCGGGAAAGTCCATCGCTTCCATGAAGGGATCGGGGATGCCACGCCATACGACGCGGTAGATGCTTCGGCGGGTTGCTTCCGGGGAGTCCCAATCGAAGGCGGAGTAATCCAGCACCGGAGTGGATTGCGGGCCTTGAGATTTTTTGAACTGCTCGATTCCCGGTCCGCCCATCGTGAGGTTGAGACGGCCCGAAATGCGAAGAACGGAATCCCGATAGATTTCCGCGTCCATTCGCTTACGGTTCATACGCCAAAGGAGACGATTTTCGGAGTCTTTGGAATTGGCGGGAGCAAGACTGGATTGCTGCCAAGTTTCGCTGGTGAGAATGAGGCGATGTAATTTTTTGAGAGATCCTTTTGCTTCATCGCGGAACCAAACCGCAAGCCAATCCAACAACTCGGGATGAGTTGGTTTGCTGCCCATTCTTCCAAAGTCATTTGGAGTGTCGCTGAGGCCTCGTCCGAAATGATAATGCCACACGCGATTGACGATGCTTCGCCAGGTGAGGGGATTGTCGTGATGGGTCAGCCAATTGGCGAGAGCGGCCCGTCTTGCGGACTCGTCTTTTGGATTCGGGAGATCAAAGCGGCCAGGGAGGGCTTTGATGGCAGAAAGAGCCCCGGGTTCCACTTCGCGGATGGGCTTGTTGATATCGCCACGGCGGAGAAGGTGAATTACTTTTGGACTTTGCGGAGTGGGGAGTTTTTTGGCGTGGGACCAGGAGGACGAGACACCATAGGAAACTTCTTTGGGCGGAAGCGAAGCGAGTTGATTGCGGGCATGTTGTTCCAGCGCGATGGAGGCGATGGCTAGATTTTCTTCAGGGGTGCGGTCCGTTGCGTTTTTATTCAGTCCTTCGAGGACGGTGGGTGGCAATGCCTGGATGGTGTTTCGCTCGGCATCGGTAATCGAGAGGCGAAAACGTCCGATCAGATGGACGGGAGGGAGATGCTTCAAGGTGATGGCTAGCTTGCCTCCGGAAGCTGCCTCGATGGGTTTGGCGAATTCCAAGGCGATATGGTGGGATTCGTTGACCTTGGGATAAATGGCCCACGCGGTTTTAGGATTGTTGTCGATGGCGTGAACCGAGGTCCAACCGTCCTGATCGAAATCGGCGGAGGCCCGGGAAATCTTCACAGGTGTTGAGGTCTCGGCTTTGCGGGCGAACCACTGCAAGTCGATCTCGGCGAGGTGAAGGTTGCCATTTCCGGCTCTTCCGGGTCCGCCTTTGGGAAGGCGATCGTCTTTCATGACTTCGATTCGAAGGCCGGTGATGCGCTTCATCTCGACCGGAGCAGTGATGGTATAGTTTTCTGGCCCGGTTGCGGGACCTTCGGTGAAGAGGGAGAGATCTGTTTGTTTGGTGAGTTTTGTTTTGCCCGAGGCAATGAAAACTTCCGGGACGAGCGGCTGCCATTTGAGAGGTGACTTCTGCTGATCGGAAATCCAATTATGCACGACACCGGTGTATTTTTCCTGGAGAAGGAATTCCGCGTTCTTGGTGGAGGCGGCGGAAAGAACTTGGTTCATCTCGTCACGCTTCGCCTTCACTTCAGCGGAGGCGTCGAATTCGATGTCGCCTTTTCCGATGCCTGCGAAGACGGCTTGAAGAGAGAAATAGTCCTCTTGTTCAATGGGATCGAATTTGTGAGTATGGCAGCGAGCACAATTGGCGGTCGTACTGACAAAGGAGGCCATCGTTTGGGTCACGATGTCATCACGGTCGAGGTAGTCAAAAGT
>JAKMEV010000322.1:0-5750 GCA_022425785.1 Akkermansiaceae bacterium
ATCAAGGATCTTCTCGACAGCTTCAAAAATAGGATTTCCCATCCCGATCATTTCGCTTCTTTTTCTTGGGCTGAGGCGAATGGGCCTCCCTCTCCACGGTCACGGCTTTCATCTCCGGTAAATCCGATCCAGATCTGCAGCCATTGGGTCTGTCAAAAACCTGCCTCACTCTCACCCAGTAGTTTAAGAATTAGAAAAAAAGAAAACACGCTCCGGCTTTCCATCTCCTCCTTCGAAAGCTAAAACCACCCACATGAGATTACTTCTTCTCTTCACACTTCTTCTGAACCTTCCCGCCCACTCTGCCCAAAAGCCCAACTTCCTCGTCATCATGGTCGATGACCTCGGCTACTCCGACATCGGCTGCTACGGGTCAGAAATCGAAACCCCGAACCTCGACCGCCTCGCCAAAAACGGCCTCCGCTTTTCCCAATTCTACAATACCGCCAAGTGCCACTCATCCCGCGTCTCGTTGCTCACCGGGCAATACTGCGTCGCCGCCGGTGACGTCGCGCTCTCCTACGCCGTCACCTCCGCCGAAGTCCTCCGCGACGGCGGCTACTTCACCGCCATGTCCGGCAAGTGGCATCTTAAAAAAGAACCGACCGATTTCGGCTTCGACCGCTACTTCGGTCACCTCTCCGGTGCCTGCAATTTCTTCAAGGGAGACAACACCTTTCGACTTAACGGCAAGCCCTGGAAAGTTCCCGACACCGGATTCTACACCACCGTTGCCAAAGTCGATCACGCCCTCAAATTCCTCGAAGAATCCCGCAAGGCCGACGCCCCCTTCTATCTTTACCTCGCCTTCAATGCGCCCCACGCCCCTCTTCACGCTCTCCCCGAAGACTACGCCAAATACAAAGGCCGTTACGATACCGGCTGGGATAAAGTTCGAGACATCCGCATCGCGAAACAAAAGGAACTCGGCATTCTCCCAAAAACCCTCAAAGCCAGCCCACGTCCTCCTCACATCCGTGCCTGGGACAAGCTCGTCCCTTGGCAACAAGGCTACGAAATCAACCGTATGGTCACCCTCGCCGCGATGATCGATCGCGTTGATCAGGAAATCGGCCGCCTTATCAACGACCTCGAAAAGAACAAGCAACTCGACAACACCTTCATCCTCTTCGTCTCCGACAACGGTGCCTGCCCATACGACCGCAAAAAACCCCTCCTCGATGTTGAACCCACCAACGGAGACATTGCCCTCGCCGACTCCACCGGCTGGGCCTGGGCCCGCAACGCCCCCTTCCGCTTCTATAAACAAAATCAATTCGAAGGTGGAATCAGCACCCCTGGTATTCTCCACTGGCCCGCTGGCACAAAACTCAAGCCTGGAGCCGTCATCGACACCCCGGTCCACCTCATCGATGTCCTTCCCACCCTTGCTGAAATTTCAAAAAGCACTATCCCCGCCAAACATCCAACCAGAGAGCTTCGTCCCGTCTCCGGAGTGTCCTTCCTTCCCATCATCGAGAATACCAGCTTCACCCGACCCGAACCACTCTACCTGCAATTTGCAAATGACCTCGGCCTCCGCGATGGCGACTGGAAGTTGGTGAATTTCAAAGGCCAGGAGTGGGAACTCTACAATCTTGCCGAAGACCGTACCGAACTTAATAACCTCGCCGCCACTGAACCAAAACGTCTTCAATCCATGATCACCAAGTGGCAGGAGATCTCACGGAATGTTCTCCATTCTGAAAAGCTCGCTAACACCAAAATGACACCCGCCAGCAACCCAAAAGCAAACCACCAGTGGACCAAGTTCTCGGACGCCAATGAACCACCCATCAACGCGCAAAAAAAAGGAAGTCGGACAGGAAAACTACCCATCCGCGCCCGCAAGAACACCAAACTCACTCGCAAAGACAACGCCCTCCATCTCACCTTCACTGGCGACGATCCCGGCATCGCGATGGACTTCCGCAGAACCACCAAACCTCCCGTCGGCCCCTACTTTCTCTCCTTCACGCTCACCACCGATAGCAAAGACACCGGCCATCTCTACTTCACCACCAATCAAAATTCCGTCCTCCCTAAGGGCGCTCCCATTTCCTTCCCCGTCAACGGAGACAATACATCGCAAAAAATCAGGATCGCCATCGACACCAATATATCCCTCTACCAACTCCGCCTCGATGTCTCCAGCGGCCCTGGCAAAGCGATCATCGAAGAGCTCAAACTCCTCGATCAGAATAAGAAAACCCTCCTTGACTGGACCTCAAAATAGAAAACTCAAGCTACCCTATCCGCACCCGGCAAAGCGCCCCTTCCTCAACTTTACCTGTCACCACAACGGTCGCGATTCCAAGCCATACTCCAGCAAACAATCTTCTCCGTCCTCATCCTTATCAGATCCGGGGCCGCCCCCCAATCCATCGAGATAAACTTCTTCCTATCGCCCTCGATCCCGTCTTCATCGGCATCAACCATCACTGCCGCCATTCTCAACAATTCCTTCATTACTCCTTGCTTCGCTCACAGCTCTGAATTGAATTCCAGCTCCGATCTTGAACTCTCCCTCCTATGAAATGGACCATCCTCACTTTCCTAGTCTTCACCAGCCTCCACGCCGATGATTGGCCGCAGTGGCTTGGGTCCGAGCGTGATGGCCTCTGGCGTGAAGAGGGAATCCGCAAAGACCTCGATACCAAACTGAGCGTCGCTTGGCGCGCGCCAGTCAATTGGGGATACGCGGGGCCCTCAGTGGCCAATGGAAAAGTCTACGTTCCCGATTTCCTGATCACCGAGGGCGAGTTCGATGGCGTCGGACAGGGTGGCACACCTCGAAGCGGAAAGGAGCGCATTCTCTGCCTCGACGCCGAAACCGGAAAGGAGCTTTGGAAGCACGAATACGAAGTGACCTACACCGTCTCCTATCCCGGCGGACCCCGCGTCACCCCCACAATACAAGACGGAAGACTTTATTTCCAGGGGACGATGGGACACCTACGCTGCCTCGATACCAAATCCGGTAAGATCATTTGGAAGCATGACATTTGCGCAAAATACAAATGCCGCCCACCGCGTTGGGGATACTCCGCCCATCCCTTGATTCATGGCGATTTCGTCTACGCCACCGCCGGAGGAGATGGACAGGTCCTCATTGCCTTCGACAAAAAAACTGGAGCGGAAAAATGGAAAGCCCTCAGTTCCGACGAAGCTGGCTATTGTCCTCCCCGTGTCATCGAACACGCTGGCGTCGAACAACTCCTCTTCTGGTCTCCCTGGGAAGTTACCTCTCTCAATCCAACCACCGGAAAAGTCTATTGGTCTGTCCCGCTCGAACCCGTCTACGGAATCTCACGCATGGTTCCCCGCAAGCTGGGAAACAAACTCTTCGTCTCAGGCCCCGGGAAAAACGCCGCCGTCATGATCGAACTCGACGATAAAAAGCCCACCGCCAAAGTCCTCTGGCGAGGCACAAAAACCAACGCGCTCTATTCTCTGAACTCACCTCCCCACCTCCTCGAGGGCGTCATCTACGGAGTCGACAGCGAAAGCAGCAAGCTGATGGCCGTCTCCATGGAAAATGGCGACCGTCTCTGGAGCACTACCAAGCCAACCCTAGCTCCGGGTTCTCCCAAAAAATCCCGTCACGGCTCCGCCTTTCTCGTCTACCATGGCGCCCACAAACACTTCTGGATTTTCGGAGAAATGGGCGACCTCATTCTCGCCAAGCTCACCCCCAAGGGCTACGAGGAACTCGGTCGCCAACACATTCTCGCCCCTACCAACGGAGCCTGGGGCCGTAAAGTCGTCTGGAGCCAACCCGCCTTCGCACAGAAATCCATCTTCGCAAGAAATGACAAAGAGATCGTGCGAATTGACCTCTCTGAGAGGTAGCCAAAAGTTTCACTTTTGGTGCGAAATTCCTGCTCTCCGCAACCTACCAGCGGTCATCAAAAGTGAAGCTTTCGACTACATTTTAAACCACTGTCGTAATTCCCCGGCACCAGAGAAAAAGATCCGCGTCAATTCGCAGTCAATTCTTCATCCTTCACAAACATAAACCACAGAGGATCACTCCCCTGTGGTTTTGGAATCGTGTAATCGAAATTACAGCTTATCCGTCACCGCTCCCTCACTTGCACTTGTAGTAAGCTTGGCAAACTTGGCCAGAACCCCACGGGTGTAGTGCGGTTCGGGTTGACTCCAGTTGGCTTTTCTCGCTTCGAGGTCGGCGTCAACGGAGATCTCGTTCTTCTCGGCATCGATGGTGATGGTGTCCCCTTCCTCAAGGAGTCCGATCGGTCCGCCGTCGAAGGCTTCCGGAGTGATGTGTCCCACTACGAAGCCGTGACTTCCACCGGAGAATCGTCCATCGGTGATGAGCGCCACACTGTCGCCAAGACCACGACCCATGACGGCAGCGGTTGGCCCAAGCATCTCGCGCATTCCAGGTCCACCCTTGGGGCCTTCGCGACGAATCACGATGACATCACCAGCCTCAATCTTGCCGTCGAGGATCGCGGTCATCGCGGCCTCTTCGGATTCAAAGACACGGGCCCGGCCCTGAAAGCTAAGACCTTCCTTACCGGAGATCTTCGCCACCGAACCACCGGGAGCGACATTACCATAAAGAATGCGCAGGTGACTGTCCTTTTTGATTGGATCGGAAACGGGACGGATGACATCCTGCCCTTCAGGATATTCGATCTCGGAGTTCGCGAGGTTTTCCGCGACGGTCTTGCCGGTTACTGTCATGCAGTCTCCGTGGAGAAGACCCGCTTCGAGAAGCATCTTCATGAGCGGGATCGTTCCGCCGATCTTAACCAATTCCGCCATGACATATTTGCCGCTCGGCTTGAGGTCAGCTAGCACGGGGACGCGCTTTCCGATCTCCGTAAAGTCATCGATGGATAATTCCACATCCGCGGAGTGCGCCATCGCAAGAAGGTGCAGCACCGCATTGGTCGAACCACCGAGAGCGATCACCACCGTGATGGCATTTTCAAAAGCCTTGCGAGTCATGATATCGCGAGGTCGAATCCCCTTCTCCAGCAAGTGGAGCACCGCGGCACCGGCATCAAAGCTATCGCGTTTTTTGTCATCACTGATCGCAGCTTGGGCCGAGCTATTGGGAAGACTCATGCCGAGGGCTTCGATGGCAGAGGCCATGGTGTTGGCAGTATACATTCCGCCGCAAGATCCGGCGCCGGGAATGGCGGTTTCTTCGACAAGCTGCAATTCCTCATCGGAATATTCACCGCTAGCGTGTTTGCCGACAGCTTCGAACACCGACACGATATCGAGATCCTTGTCCTCGCCTTTCAAAGTGGCACATCCGGGAAGAATCGTTCCACCATAAACAAAAACCGAGGGACGGTTCATGCGCGCCATCGCCATGACACAACCGGGCATGTTCTTGTCGCAACCTCCGATGGCAACGTAACCGTCCATACCTTCGCAACCGACAACGGTCTCAATCGAGTCCGCGATAACTTCCCGGCTCACAAGAGAATACTTCATTCCCTCGGTTCCCATGGAAATCCCGTCGGAAATGGTAATGGTATTGAAAATGACCGACTTCCCACCTGCGGCATCAACGCCATTGGCGGATTCCTTGGCCAAACCATCAATATGGAAGTTACAGGGTGTCACCTGACTCCAGGTCGAGGCTACGCCGATTTTAGGCTTATTAAAGTCGTCTTTCTCGAAGCCCACCGGGTAGAGCATTGCCCGACTGGGAGCCCGATCGGGACCGTCGAGCACCTTCGAAGAGAATTCACGCATATTCGGAT
>JAKMEV010000349.1:0-5334 GCA_022425785.1 Akkermansiaceae bacterium
TTCAAGGACTTTCCATTTTCCAAGTTGGTCACCTTGACCCGGCATGGAAGCGGGAGAGTCTTGTGAGCTCCAGAAATAGCAAATGGCATCACCTTTTCGCCGAGAGAGGTATTTCCCCTCATCAAGCCAAAGAACCTACTTTCATCATACCACGAAGCAATTCCCTCACTGGAATAACTCAAGGCTTGGTCGACAGAAAGCGGATGATACCGAATGCCGCGAATTGTGTAACTGCGAGTCTGGTATCCCTCGTATCCTCCTCCACAGGACGGAAGGGAGATAGAAACCAGGACCAATGAAATCGATACGAAAGCAATTCGTGACCGGCTCATGTTAGCTCTAGGAATCACCCCTTTGCTGGAGCTCAGGAAGAGTCTTGGCGACTTTTTCCTTAAGAGCCTTCCCAACAAGGAATTTCACAACCGCCCGATCAGGAATCGGAATGGTCTTGTTGGGATCCTTTGGATTTCGCCCGGGACGCCCTTTGGCGATTTTGGTTTCGAAGGTCCCGAAATCTCTAACAACAACATTGTTTGAGTTAGCCAACTCTCTGGCCACGACCTCGAGGACCATGTGAAACATTTTGGAAGATAAAGTCTGGGTGACTCCAAGACGGTCACTGACCTCTTGGATGATTTCTTTCTTAGTAAAATTAGCCATCTTTCTTTGGTATCGGTAGGGAACCCCAGCCAAAACCCATTTTTTCCAAAACGGGCTGAGCCAAACTAGGGACTTGATGTTACTCAATGTTTGAGCTAATTATTTCGGGAAAGCACAAAATAATTAGTCGCACAAGAATTAGTCCTACAGCATTTAGCGGACCAAGCTTGGAAAAACTTCGGATCGCGGCCGCTTTTTGGATCGTCAGACAAGAATCGCCATCTAAATTTTTGCTATTCATGAAGCGCACTGCGGACCGCCACCCTCTGATCAATTCCAGGGCTTTTCGGAACGCCCTTTACCAATGGTTTGATAGTGAAGGGAAAACATATCCCTGGAGGCTAACCGAAGATCCGTGGGCTATTTTGGTTTCCGAAATAATGCTTCAGCAGACCACTGTCGCCTCGGTAATTGCCAACCAGCGGTTTGAGCGGTTTATGGAGGAGTTTCCGGACGTTGACACAATCGCCGGGGCGCCCGAATCGAAGATTCTCAGAGCGTGGGAAGGTTTGGGGTATTACAATCGCGTCCGCAATCTCCAGAAAACGGCCCAGGTGATTGTGAGTGAGAACGAGGGGCGATTCCCAAAATCGGCAGCCCTCCTCGAAAAACTTCCTGGCATTGGGAGATACACCGCCGGTGCTGTTAGCTCATTCGCTTTCAATGAACCCGCTCCCATCGTGGATGGAAATATTGCCCGCGTCCTCGCCCGATTATTTGATTTTGACACCCAAATCGATAGCAGTGCCGGACAAAAGGAAATTTGGAAATGGGCCAGTGAGTTGCTGGATAAAGAATCGCCACGTCGTTTCAACTCAGCCCTCATGGAATTGGGGCAGACATACTGCGGTGCACGCGAAGTTCATTGCGTGGACTGTCCGGTGGAAGGTTTTTGCCAAACCCAATCTCCATTGTCGTTGCCGGTCAAAAAGCCGCGGAAAAAATTCATAAAGGTGGCCGAGCACGCGTTCCTGATTCTTAAGGATGATAAGATCCTCCTCAGTAAGGGAAGTGGTTCCCGAAGAAGAGGATTCTGGCATCTTCCACTTCGAAGCGAAGATGAATCGGCCCGCTTTGAGGAAGAGAGCCAACATCGATACACCATCACGCGCTATCGGGTGACAGTTCATCTCTATCGTGTAAACTCGTCTACCCGGATGAAGGGCGAAGAGTTTCACCCTCTCGACTCTCTCGAGAAACTCCCAATCGCGAGTCCGGTAAGGAAAATCATCAAGGCGTCTCTATAGCCCGTATAGAGACAGCAGGGAATCGGCCACCACTTCAACTTCGGTGCCTAGCATTGTTTTTCGGTAGATCTTCTCCTGGGCCTCATCGACCACCCGAACGCAACCGAAACTTGCTCTGGCTCGTTTGTTAAATTCCCCCACATGCATCCCAATACCATACCAGGTTAACCGCATCCAGTAAGGCATGGCGATTCCTTCATACTCGCTCCCTTCGGGGGCCTCTCCCTGATGCTCCCAGGCTTTCTCGACAACAACCTCCCGGGTCTCTATATCGACAAATTTCCCATAGCGATTCGATCGCTTTTCTTCGATGCGTTCAAGGATGGGAAAGATGCCTTCCGGTGTCTCTTTCCCTGGAACCCCTGTCGAAACGTCGGTTTCGAGAATGGCTTTTCCGTCGCCATTCAACAGCCAGGCTTTTTGATCCCAGAGTGAAATTTTCACTTTTGTCTCATCGGCCGTTGCAAGCCAGTAGTAGATTCCCCTCTCCTTATACCCCGTCGCCTTGGGATCTTTGGGGCCATGGCTTACACACGAAGTTAAAGTCACCAAGAGAGGCAGACACAGAAAAAGAGACTTCATCGGCGCGACTGTGGGACAAGTCGACTCGAAGCTCCACCCCTTTTATTAATTGGCGGTAATCACCGAAACCCGCCACCTCAAAAAATTCAAAGTTCCAGGCGCTGAGGCTGGTGCCAGCGCTGACAAAACCCCACCGGCATGGGTCATCTCCACTCCATCAGTGGTCCAAGAAACCAGATCACTTGACCACTCCGCGTTGTAGGCAATGCCGGCCCTCAGGTTATCGAGAGGAACTTGCATGCTAAGTCGCCCTCCGCTGTCCCGGTTGACTGAAGTGACCGGGCCATCGGAAGCGAGAAGCGGATGGGTTCCCAAGGCATACTCCAACCCCTCGGTTGCTCCGTCGCTGTCGCTGTCGGCAAGGAATCCTCCCGCTTCAGGGAAATCGACGGTTGTCCATCTTTGAAACCCAGCAAGAAGATCATCGGCAACCACCACGATATCCAAGGGCTGACTCCATGCGAACGAGGTCAAGCCAATCAAGGGGCGGATTCTCAATGAATACTCCTCACCTACGGGTAGGGCGATATCACCGGCAAGTTCATTGATGTTCAGCTCTCGGTTTCCCTTATCCAGAGGAATGATCGTGGACGCCCCCAGGGCGGTGGCATTACTTACAGAAATATCATCGATGAAAACTCCCGTTGTCGCTCCCCACTCGCTGGTGTTTACACCATAGTTACTCGACCCTTCCGGTTTGCTGAGTTGGAACCTCACTAAGGTAACGCCTTCCGCTTCCGGAAGGGGTAAAGTGTACTTTTGAAATGATGGTCCGATGTTGAGTGTCCCCGGAACATTGCTTCCAGGGAGATCAAGCCAAGTAGCTCCTCCATCGATAGAGCGTTGGGTTTTGAAAGTCGTGGTGCCTGCCATCAAACCCAGCCGCGCATAGTAGGTCAGCTGGGCGCCGGGATGAGGGATGATCGACCGACCCAGTTCGAAAGACTCTATCTGTTCATCAAAGACGGCCTGACTGGGAAACGCCAGGCGAAAAGCATGAGTTCCGCTTCGCCAGAATTGGTAAATGGAATACTGGGTGGAGCTCCGGTAATCATAAACCGCGGAAGTGTGATCGATTGTCGAGGTCGCTTCACCCAATTCAGCACCCTCATTCCAATTAGCCTCTCCAGGCTGACTAAGCTCCACTTCATAGCTGTCAGCGACTGCCAGTTCCGAATGATAGACGGTAGCTCCTAGCGAGGGAACTTCCTTGTCACCCATCAAGCTCAGAGGTTCACTTAGGACGTTGGGATTGATCACTGTGACCTCGTAGGTATGAGAAGACGGCCCGGGACCGATAATGCCGGTCACAGACACCTGAAATGTCTTCTCAAAGGAATATTCCACAGGCAAACCCGAGGGAGCCCAAACAAGAGTCGAATCTCCATAAATCCCCTTGACTGGCCCTCCGGTGATCCCGCTTCCATCCCCACCTGTTTCCCCTGGGAGGTTGGTTTCCGACGCCAGAGGAAACCCGATATTCCGAGAAACGATGGTGAGGGGAATTGCATTGCCATCGCCATCCTGCATCGAGACTGAGGCCGTATTGAAATTTGCTCCAGGATAAGACAGAGACCAGAGCCCAGTTAAAATAGGAGACGGCGTATATCCGGGGTTGGGCCAAGTCACAAAATCAATAGGCCTTTCTTCCGGAGTGAATCCCCCGATCACATAGAGCGCATTCACGCTCGGCCTAATAAGCTGTCCATCTCCCGTCAATATCGGTGGAACATCCCCAACTGCCATCTCCTTGGCTGCCGAAAATAGGATCCACCGTCGGTGTCCAACCTCTCGATTTGCGAGGGCATCTCCGCCATACCCCGGCTCATCCATGTAATCGTCGATCGCATCACAACCCCAAGAAAACCCTGAGAGATTGCTGTAGCGGGCTCCATTCCAAGCGGACGCGCTAAAGCAAGGCCATGTAGTTGGTATTTCGTGCGTCAAAGTGAATGAACTAGGAATATCGAGGTCAAAGGGCTGATTAACGTGTGCCATTACGGCTGCCCGGGCTGCTTCCGATCGGGTAGTTCCGGATGGCGGGATGATGTCATCGCCCATGCTAAACACGGGCTTTTCGGAAAAATCAATGTTGGCAGGTAAACCGGCCATCGCGCGAAAATAGTTCACACGCCTTCGGATATCTTCGGTATATCCGGCCGGGGGAGCCGAAAGAGAACACCCGTCTGCTGATTCAACGCCAGCCCACTTGTCGGCAAAACCACTCGAGGCCAAATAATATCGATGCCAAGCTGAGACAACTTCGTCCCTCGAGCTAGTATCAATCGAAAAACCAAAACTAGCCACCTCCCCGATCACGGTTGAGCAGCAAAACGTCAGGTGGATGGCTATCCGAGCCATAATGCCCTCCGAACGTTTACCAACATACATACAGAGTGATAGTTTATATATTTTTACGCAAAATCAAGGATAAAGGAGATTACTAGCACGAAAATTGGTAACGGGTAGAAGAAATCATCGCCAAAATCGCGGTCTCGACCCTAAGAGTGAGTCCCCCTAAACCCACTGGAAGGAAGTTCTTTGATTGAATTTCATCATACTCGTTGGGAGAAAAATCCCCCTCAGGACCAACCAAGAGAATCACCGAATCGGGCTCGGCTAGTTTACTGAAAATCGTCTTCATTGGCTTCGCTTCAGGGAGTAGCGCTCCAACCAACTTTATCGAAACATGATCGGATCTTGAGAGATATGTCTCCAAATTCTCGGGGGAGGAGATTTCCGGAAGGAAATTTTGACCACATAGTATGCATGCATACAGAGCAATGCGGTCCCATTTCCCCTTCTTTTTTGTAAAATGAGACGGAGGAGACTTAACCATCCATTG
>JAKMEV010000350.1:0-15605 GCA_022425785.1 Akkermansiaceae bacterium
CATCAGTTCAAATGAGATACGACCAGAGAGTAGGAGAAAGCAATCTTTCAATTCTATCGAGTCACGTAAGCTTTCTCCGATGACTTTATCGAGAGCATTGTGGCGCCCGATATCTTCGCGCAGCATCAGCAACTCTCCATCTTTAGAGAAAATCCCCGAAGCGTGAAGCCCTCCTGTTGCCTCGAAAGTGGCTTGGACCGAGCGCATCTTTTTCGAAGCCGCCAAAAGGACATCGCGATTGAGTTCCAGCGTATATTCGATCGCGGGATGATTTTGAAGAATCGCATCGATCGTCGCTTTTCCGCACAAGCCACAGGAGGAAGCTGAAAATAAATGACGTGTTAATCTCTCCCAATCGCATTCATGATCATCATCGAGAAAAACCAGGGCGTGATTCTCCCTGGCCTCGAGGTCGATTCGTTTCACCTCATGAAGGTCCGAAATGATTCCTTCGGTCATCAGAAAACCCAGTACCAGAATTTCATCATCTCCCGGAGTTCTCATTAAGACGGCGAGTGCTCTTCCGTCCACGATGACCTGGAGCGGTTCTTCCACCGCGAGATGATCCTGCACCAAGGAATCACCAGCTGGACTTAGCTTATGAACTGAGGATTTGCTTGATCGGGGATTCATGGCTGATGACGGACAATGGTTCTAGCGTCGAATAACTTCAAGCAGGTAAAACGCCCGATGACCAGGAGGGGATGGTGCGATGAGCCGGGAAGGCGTCTCACCGAAGTCTGGAATGGAGATCAAAACGCTGCAGGTCATTATGCCCTGAGGGGATTTGATTTTCAGGCACGATGGTGTTTTCGACGGCTTGCCGGATATTCAATCAGGAACCCCTAAGTTCGCGACAATTCGTGACAAGTTGTGGGGCCCGACAACCGACTGTCAAAGTGAGGAAGAAAACCTCTTTCCAAAGCAGAGTTATGGAAGCTTCCAGCAAACAAAGAACTCAGGGAAAGTCCTCAGGTCCCAGATTAGCATCCTTTCTTCATTTTCCATTTTGAATTTTGCCATCCGGCCCGGCTTTCGCTATGTCGAGTCCGTGAGAATTTGTGTTGTTGGAAAAGGTGGACGTGAGCATGCATTGATTAGAGCTCTTCGCGGATCTGAGAGTCAGCCTGAGGTCTTTTGTTTTCCCGGAAGTGAGGCCATTCACGAGATCGAAGGGGCCGGTAAGGTTGACGCGAACGATCTCGAGTCGTTGATCAGCTGGATGACGGCTAATTCCATCGATCTTTGTGTCGCCGGGGAGGAGAGCTATCTCGTTACTGGAGCCGGATTAGCCAATCGCTGTAAGGATGTAGGGATTCCTTGCTGGGGGCCACCATTTGCAGCAGCCCAGATGGAAGCTTCCAAGGAATTCGCGAAGGAGTTCATGCAACGTCACAATATTCCAACTGGAGATGCCGCCGGTTGTGCCGATATCAACGAAGCTCAAGCTGCCATTGCCGGAAAATATCCCACGGTTCTCAAATTCGACGGGTTGGCCGCCGGAAAAGGAGTCGCCGTATGCCCAGACAAAGAAACAGCTGACGAGTTTTTGAATGAAGTAATGGTGGAACGTCGCTTTGGCCCCGGACGTCTTCTCGTCGAAGAATGCCTCGTCGGCCCGGAAATTTCCATCTTCGCCGCAGTGAGCGGATCAGATTACCTCATCCTGACTCCGGCCCGTGATTACAAGAGAATCGGGGAAGGGGACGAAGGCCCAAATACCGGAGGGATGGGAGCTGTCGCCAGCAGAAGGCTTGCTGATCCGGAACTCATGAAGCGAATCGATGATGAAATCGTTGCTCCGACCGTCGCCGGACTGGAGAAGGATGAACTCAACTACGTTGGCTTCCTCTACTTCGGACTGATGCTGACCGATAACGGCCCCAAGATCATCGAATACAATTGCCGCTTTGGAGATCCCGAATGTCAAGCGGTGATGCCACTCATTTCTGGTGATCTCGCTAGATTCTGCCTAGAGGGAGCGAAGGGTAATCTGCAACCCGAACTCCTAAGCTTCAATGAAGGCTGGTCGGTCTGCTGTATCGTTGCTTCGGCGGGCTACCCTGAATCCTCCCGCTCCGGCGATCTTATCTCTGGTCTTGAAAATGTCGAAGATGCTCGCATTTATCATGCGGGCACCAAAAAGCAGGACGGTGGATGGGCCACCAATGGGGGGCGTGTTTTGGCAATCGTGGCGGGAGGGGATTCCCGCGAGGATGCCGTGGAAAAAGCCCACGCGGAGGCCGCCAAGGTGCATTTTGATGGGAGTCAGCGTCGGTCCGATATTGGACGCTTGCATTTCTAGTCGAAACAAAGGTATCGTCCCGTGCGAAGCGAATGAGTCTAGCTTTCGATCCCCAAGCCATCTCGACGGCCGTGTCCCGTCTGGCGGATTCAATTTTTGAAGCTTCAGCCGACGGTAATATTGACCTCGTTGGAATTCGCAGTCGCGGGGACGAAGTTGCCGAGCGTGTTTTTTGTCTCCTGAAGGAAAAAGGCGCCAATGTCCGACTTGGATTACTCGACATTTCGCTCTATCGAGACGATTTCGAACATCTCCACGAAAACCCGAAGCTGCAAAGTAGTGAGATCGATTTCCCCGTCGATAATTCACACATCATCCTTGTCGATGACGTCCTTTTCACTGGCCGAACTATTCGAGCAGCCCTTGATGCGCTCTTCGATTATGGGCGTCCGGGCTCGGTTCAGTTGGCTGTGTTGATTGACCGGGGGCATCGCGAGCTCCCGGTGGCGCCAAATTACGTCGGCAAGATTTTGGAAACTAATCGACTGGACCATGTGTTGGTCCGACTCAAAAACACTGATGGCGAGGACGCTCTCGAAATCACCTCTAAAAAGTAAGATCCTCAAACCATGGCACGCAAAGATTTCCTGGATATCGTCTCTCTCGACCGCGAGGAAATTATTCACCTTCTGGATCAAGCGAAGCCCTTCAAGGATCTCTTTACCCGTTCGGTGAAAAAAGTGCCGGCGCTCAACGGAAAGACCGTGCTGATGCTTTTCTATGAGCCGAGCACGCGGACCTTGTCCTCATTTGAAGTTGCAGCCAAGCGACTCTCGGCCGATGTAACGATATTCGACGTTCCCCATTCCTCCGTAACGAAAGGGGAATCCGTGCGCGACACCATTGATACATTGCAGGCCATGCGGGCCGATTACATCGTCGTTCGTCACCGGCTTTCCGGCCAACCGGCAGCCATTGCACGGCAAACCGGAGCCTCTGTCATCAATGCTGGCGACGGAGCCCATGCCCATCCAACCCAGGCACTTCTCGATGCGTTCACCCTGCGGGAAGTCCATCCCGAACTGCCAGGAAAGAAAGTCCTGATTATGGGTGATATTCTCCATAGCCGAGTTGCTCGCTCAACCAGCACTATTTTGGATAAACTCGGTGTCGATGTTGCTTACTGCGGACCGGGAAGTTTGGTTCCACACACTCGTTTCAAGCGCTTCACCAATTACGATGAGGCGATGAAGTGGGGACCCGATGCGGTGTATCTTCTTCGCGTTCAGAAGGAGCGCCAAGAGGCGCCGTTTTACCCAACCGACCGCGAATACCACTCGGTTTTCGGTGTTACCCAGGAGCGACTCAAGCGAATCAGCGAAGAAGGAATCTACGTCATGCATCCCGGACCGATTAACCGAGGTGTCGAACTTTGCGACGATGTCCTCGATTATGAACGTTGTCTCATCTCCCAACAGGTTGAGAACGGAATCGCCGCTCGCATGTCAGTGCTTTACGGACTCAAACCACAAACATCATGAATCTATTCTTAAAAGGGGGAGACGTCGCCACCGAAGATAATGCTCCAACCCGCGCCGACGTTTGGATCGTCGATGGAAACATCAAAGCTGTTTCCGTGATGGATGCACCCGAAGGTGCGCGCGTCATTGATTGTGCCGGGGCCGTGATCATGCCGGGCATGTTCGACGCCCACGTTCATTTTCGTGAGCCTGGCCAGGAACAAAAAGAGACCATCCTTGATGGATCCGAAGCTGCGATCAACGGAGGTATTACCGGAGTTGTCATGATGCCAAACACCGCACCGTCAATCGACTCGGCCGCCGTCGTGAATCGTGTGATGGAAATTGGCAGGAAATGTCGCATTCCCATTCTCACTTCAGGTTGCATCACAGTCGGTCGTGAAGGGAAAGAGATGGCTCCCATCGCCGGAATGAAGGATGCTGGAGTTCTCATGCTCACTGATGATGGCGATGCCGTGCCTAATGCGGCACTGCTCAAGCGCGCGATGGAATACGGCAAGGAGTTCGATATGTTTTTCGCAAGTCACTGCGAAGATCCGCAGCTTGCGGGACTCCGCGCGCTCAATGAAGGACCTGTGAGTTATCGACTTGGGATTCAGGGAACGCCTGCCCTTGCCGAGGAGATTTGCATGGACCGCGATATTCGTATCGCACATGCCACCGGAGCGCATTTGCACATTCAACATGTCAGTTCAAAGATCGGCATGGAGACGATTCGGTGGTGGAAAGAAAAGGGAGCTCACGTGACCGCCGAAGTCGCTCCGCATCATTTAATGTTCCGCGCTGAGGATATCGGTGACTACGACACACACTATAAAATGAATCCGCCTCTCCGAACCGTCGAGGATAACGTGGCGCTTCTCGAGGGGTTGAAGGAAGGAGTCTTCGACCTCATTGCTACGGACCACGCACCCCATACTGAGTTTGAAAAATCGCAAGCGTTTGTCGATGCGCCGAATGGACTCGTCGGTCTTGATCATGCCCTAATCTCTCTTTACGACCGATTTGTCGCCAATGGTGATTTTGGCTGGGAGCTTCTGGTGAAGCGATACTCCGCCGAACCTCGTCGCATGATGCGTCTCGATGTCGCAGAAGTTGCCGAAGGCAAACCGGTAGATCTTATTGTCTTCGATCCCAACAAGGCCACGACGGTCTCGAAGGAATTCATGAAGTCCAAAAGCTCCAACACGCCCTTCCTCGACAAAACCCTCAAAGGTTCTGTGGAATTGGTGGTTCTTGGAGACGAGATTCTCCTAGAGCGCTAATTTCGCAACCGCTTGTAAAATTGTCTCAGTTTCAGCGAGACGACCGGTTCCTTTGTAGCCACAGGCAAGGTCGCCCTCGGCGGGATCGATGAATTGCACCCCATCCCCTTTGAGTGTTTCAAAATTACGCACGGAAGCGGGATGATCCCACATTTTTCCATTCATGGCCGGAGCGATGAGAGTGGGGGTGGTGCGAGGTAAGGCGAGATAGATCGCGGAGAGAGGGTCAGGTGCGATGCCGTTGGCGAATTGCCCCATCGTGTCGGCACAGGCCGGAGCGACCAAAAGAAGTTCGGCATTATCGGCCAATTCAATATGACCCGGTTTCCAGGAGTTTTTTTCGTCTTCCAGTGAAACCAACACAGGATTCCTTGAGAGAACCTGCAGAGTGAGCGGCGTGATGAATTCGGTCGCCGCCTTGGTCATGACACAATGAACCTGATGACCTTCTTTGGTTAGTTGGCTGGCAAGGTCGGCGGCTTTGTAAGCTGCGATTGATCCGGTGATTCCGAGAACAATATTCATTTGAGTCGGGCCACGCGTAAACGCTCGGCTAGGATTAGGGATTTAAAATTGAGGTAATCTTCCTCGCGGGTTGCGGAGAGGAGTCGGTAAGAATATTTCGGCCAATGCTCCATTTCTTCGAGGGCGTTCTTCATCCGAAGAGCAATAACATCTTCGGCGTCGGTGCCACGTCCGGTCAGGCGCGCACGCAATTCGGTTTCGCTGGGAGGCATCACAAAAAGATCGATGAGAGCCGCCTCAATCGCCGAGTCACAACAGCTCCGAACCTGATCCGCACCCTGGACATCGATATCCATGACCACGTCGTGGCCTTTTGAAACGAAGTCAAGAACCTCGGATTTCAAAGTGCCGTAGTGATTCCCGTGAACTTCGGCATGTTCGAGAAATTCCCCGGCTTTAATTCGGGCCTGAAAGTCGTCTCGATCCAAAAAATGATAGTCCCGCCCGTCCACTTCGCCTTCACGCGGAGGCCGGGTGGTGCAGGAGATCGAGTAGTGTGCTTCATCTTCATCCGAGAGTCGACGACAAAGAGTGGTTTTCCCAGATCCTGAGGGACCGGAAACCAGTAGGAGAATACCTGTGCGGGAAGTCACGCCCCAAACCTAGAGACCAGATGGCGAGTGTCAATATTCCCGCTTTTGTAGATGACCCGAAAGGCTGAGTGACTAGAGTCTTCACATGCCCGTTGTGGAAGTGATGTCCGAAACCCTCGCCAGCCAAGTGGCTGCCGGTGAGGTCATCGAACGTCCTGCCAGCGTGATTAAGGAATTGGTGGAAAACAGCATCGATGCGGGAGCCCGTAAGATCGAAGTGGAAATCCAACGCGGCGGAATTGCTCTCATGCGGGTGCGGGACGATGGCTGCGGAATGAGCCCCGATGATGCCGCTCGATCTCTTGAGAGACATGCCACCAGCAAACTTCGGAGCTCGGATGATCTCAATGGAATTTTGACCTTGGGATTTCGTGGAGAAGCTTTGCCCAGTATCGCCAGCGTATCACGTTTCACCATGACGAGTCGTGAGGCAGATGCGGTGGAAGGCACAGAAGTTCGTGTCGATGGCGGAAATGCCCATAACCCGCGCGCGATCGGCTGTCCGGCTGGGACGAGTATCGAAGTTCGCGATCTATTTTTCAACGTCCCGGCTCGTAAGAAGTTCCTGAAAGCGGAATCAACCGAAGCCGCCCATATCGAGCATCAGCTGAGACTCCATGCGTTGTGTGCTCCGGAAATTGGTTGGGTTCTGCGCAAAGACAACCGCGTGAGTTTTGACTTACCTGCAACGGCCGATCGACGGGTTCGAATCGAAGCGATGACAGGTGCGGAGTCCGGGCGATCTCTGATCGAAGTGCCGCGCTACGAGGAACGAGGACTGGTGATTGAAGGCGCTGTTCTTCCTTCTGACTTCGCTCGACGTGGACGAAAGCACCAATACGTCTTTCTCAACGGACGCCCGGTGGAAGACTCGGTGATTTCCCGTGCCTTGCGCGAAGCTTTTAAGGGCTCGCTCAGTGAAGGTCTTCAACCAGCGGCCTGGCTCTGGCTTACGATGGATCCAACGCTCGTTGATGTAAATGTCCATCCAGCTAAGCGCGAAGTCCGATTTCGCGATGCCTCACGAGTTCGGATTGCTATTATTGACGCTGTGGAGCGAGCATTGTGCCCCGGGGAAGTGATCAAGGAGGTCGTAATTCCGGTAACGCGAGTGTCGACACCATCCGAACCGGTGATCGCGCCGGTCAAAGAAAGCCAGGAGTCGTCTCGCCAGCAAACGGTAGAGTCCAAGCCCTTTTGGCAGCACGAATCGCAGCCTGAATTGGATGTTCAGGAAGAAAAAGTTTTCAAAGGGCCGCAGTTTCGAATCATCGGGGCTCTGTCCAGTCTCTACGCCCTGCTCGAAGGGGATGAGGGGTTGGTTCTACTTTCTCCGTCGAGCGGACGCGAACGAATCATCTACGAAAAGCTTCTCGCCAAAGAAGAAGGTATTGCATCCCAAGGTTTACTTGTTCCCGTGCTGCTTGAACTCGACGCCCGGGACGTGGATGTTTTGATGCGTCATCAGGAACATTTTGAAGATGCTGGTTTCTCTCTGGAGAGTTTTGGAGGGAACACGGTTCAGATATCCGGGATTCCCTCTTTCTTAAAAGTTGGTGAAGCGAGAGCCTTCCTCACTGATCTTGTGGATTCCATCATAGACCGTGAAGGAACAGGCCGAGTCAAACAAATGGCCTATGAAGGATTTGCCGCAAAAGTCGCTGAAGCTGGAGTGAAGCAAAAGAGTTGGCAGTTGAGCGAAATCGACGGACTTTTAGCGGATCTTTTTCAGTGCGATCTTCCATACTGTGATCCGTCCGGTCGACCAACATTGGTGCAGATTTCCCACCAGGAACTCGAACGAAAATTTGGTAAAAGCTGATGCCGGTTTGTGTCGTCATTCGCAAACAGCAAGAAGCTCTTCAGCTCAAGAAACTCGGAGTTACCGACCAACGTTGTTGCGATTACTTCTTGGAGCAGGCTTGAATTTCGCTCTCGCAGGCATTCGCGGGAAACACAAAACAGGAGAGTGGGGGAGACGTGGCTTGATTGCCCTGCTTGTGATCTGTCTCGGACTCGCAGTCCCCCTTAACTTCCGGATATTCTTTCGAATATCGCCTCGGTGAGCCGTTCCAATGGTGTTGAAATCACGATCGAACGCAATATCGCCGTCGGAAAAGAAATTCTCCCGCAGTTGAAGGAAATCATCAACAAGCGGGAGAATTAAAAAAACGCGCGTCCGATTAAGAACGCACCTCGTCATCGAATAAACGATTCTTCTTTGTGATCTTCAGCGTAATGCTTGCGGAGAAAATCGCGTCCGAAGTCATTTTTGAGATCACGCCAAACCAAATGCGCGTGGTTGGCATCGTTCTGGGTGTTGGCGTATTCAATCAGGAAATCCGGTCCCTGAATTCGGAAATAATGGGCTTCGCCGCGCTTCAATGAACCACCCCAGGCGAAATGCATTTTTTTACGCTGCACGGTGTAGATCTTACGAAGCGCATTGTTGGTGAGCTCCTGTCGCTTTAGGCTCGCGACCGTTTCGATGATTCCATAGAGGCGCTTCATTTGCTCGCCGTCAAATTTCGAGGTGCTCACTCCGGCTTCTTCCTGAGCCTTGGCCACGCTATCTTGCGCAGTAAGAATTTCTTTCGGAGGCTTTTCTGAAAAAACCGGCGAGAGTTGCGCTTCGATCAAGGACTTGGCGAAAGAACGAGCGAGATCCTCGACCTCTCCGAGAGGACGCATTCCCTTCATGGGACCTTTTTTAAGCTCGGCAGGATTTGTTCCAAAGAATGCCGGCATTCCGAGAACCTTGTCACCGGCCAGAGTGAAGTTCAGCGACAAGTGGTGTCCTTCAAAACGCCAGCCCCAGGGTTTTTTCCCGGTAGGATCTCCGAAAATAGAGATGAAGTATTTCTCGGCATTTCGTTTTTCGGGATCTTCGCCGCGGTCAGCGAGAACTTGCTCGAGAGTCATGATTTGGGTCGCGGTCAGAAGTCCTTTTTGGGTTAAGCCGGTTCCCAACAGTCCGAATGCAAGATGCTGTTGATGCGGACGCAGCGTGCCGAAGCGAATGCCTTTGCGGTCGTTCATCGGGATGAAATGCCAGTTTTGGCGCTCTCCGTTTTTGAATTCGAAAGTCGCTTGTTCCTTTTGAGCGGCATTTAAAGTGGAGAGAAATCCCGTTGCGGCATTCTCCATATCTTCGGCGGCATCGTTCAGATGACCTTCGTGCGCGAAGCTGCTCGCGACGGTTAGTGCTAATATCAGTGGTAATTTCATGGAATTAGAGGGTTAGAATACTGCGCGCGACGGTGAAATAAATCACCATTCCTGAAACATCTACCGCGGTAGTAATGGCGGGCGCTGCAATGACGGCAGGATCGAGTTTGATAGAGCGCGCTCCAATCGGCAGCATCGCGCCAATTACCGTCGAGGTTGCGACTTGTGCGCCAAGGGCGATCGCCACGGTAAGTCCAAATTTCGCGAAGCTAATATCACCGGGCAGACTAAACCCAAAGACCGGCGGCCCGAAAACGGCCACAATTCCGATAAACACCGCCAAAAGTCCACCCAAGAGAATTCCTAAACGAAATTCTTTCCAGATGACGCGTCCAGTGTCTTCGCGGTCGAGTTCACCGAGAGCCATAGCACGAATCACCATCGTGGAGGCCTGACCACCTGTATTTCCACCAGCCGCCACGACCATGGGCAGGAACAGGGATAAAAGATAAACGTCGATGAGGGTCTGCTCGAAACGCATCATGACAAATCCCGAAAGAATGGCCAAAAGAGCCAAGATTAAGAGCCAGCCGGCACGGCGACGAAAATGCGTATAAAGCGCTGTATTTAAGTAACTTTCTTCGGATTGCTCTCCGGAAATTCCGGCAGCTTTCTCCATATCCTCAGTGGATTCCTCCTCGATAATCTCAATCGCATCATCGGCGGTGATCACTCCGAGAAGTCGATTCGATTCGTCTACGACAGGCAGTAAAACTAGGTCGTAACGAGAAAGCATATTGGCCGCTTCTTCCTGGTCGGCTGACGCGAGAATGCTTTGGTCGTCTTCGGTTAGGACATCGCGAATGAGCGTGTTCCAGGGATTGAAGGCTAAATCGCGGAGGCGAATTTTACCGATAAGGCGTTCATTTTCATCGACCACAAAAATTCGGGCCATGGTCTCGGTGGATTCAAGATCGGGCCGTAAATGATCGATGGCATCCTTAACCGACATGGTTTCGCGAATTCTGGCGACCTGAGTCGTCATACGTCCACCAGCGGTGTCTTCGCCGTAGCGCAAAAGTGTTCGGGTGTTGTCTTGTTGCTCCTCGTCGAGCAACTCGATGAAATCCTTTCGCTTGGATTCGCTGACGTCCTGGAGAATGTCGACCAGGTCATCGTCAGGGATCGCCTCAAGCATTTCCCGTTGTTCGTCGGGCTGGAACTGATCGAGCGTTTCCTCAACAAGAGTATCAGGGATTTCCGCAAGAACTTCGGTGAAAGCCTCGCTGCCGAGTGTATCGACCAGGAAGCGCCGGGTGCCTGCGTCCTGGTCCTCGTAAAGCTCAGCCAAGTCGGCTGGATGAAGGCCTTCACAAAGAGAACGCGTCAAAGCGCTGTTACGATCGGCGATTGCCGATTCAGCGTTTTCCAGGGTTTCTGACAATTCCTCTGACACGGTCGGGAGACTGAGTGAAGAGACCCAATCGGAAAAGCGCGAACTTACTGGAGATTTAGGTAAATCCCAACCCTTTGAGGACACACCCCATTTAACTTCACACAATATATGTAATACGGAGTTTCCAGTGAGGCGAAGTAGCCCACTCGGTTACTTAGGCCCCCAAAATCACCGCGTTCGCAGCTGCGTATTGTTTGGCGTGCGTCAGGCTGACCAAAATTTGCTCAACTCCCCGCCGCTTCGCATATCCTTTTGCGTCTCCACGCAATTGAGCTTCAGGCTCCCCTGACTCTTTTCTGAGGATCTCCATGTCTAGCCAGCCGATCTCTTTTCCGATTCCGGTCCCAAATGCCTTCGCGATCGCTTCTTTTGCGGCAAATCTGGCTGCTAGATGCAATTCAGGCATCTTTTGTTTCTGGCAGTATTCTCGCTCTGATTTTGTGAATACACGATTCAGGAACCTTTCCGAAAACTCCTCGAGTGACGACTTTACCCGATCGACTTCTACTACATCAATGCCGATTCCGATCACCTTCATCTTATTCGTTGAGTCCTGAATACTGGTCCATGGCGTTACGCATTTCCTGCACTGCTTCGCGAAATCCAATGAAAATCGCCTTGGATACCAAGGTGTGGCCGATGTTGAGTTCTTTTAAGTGTTTTACGGTAAATACCTCGCTAAGGTTCTTTAAGTGAATGCCGTGCCCCGCATTTACTTGTAATCCAAGTGAGTTCCCCAGTTCTGCTCCGTTTTGGAGTCGCTCAAGTTCGATCAGGTGCTCCTCACCGGTGCTCAAGGCAAAAGCTCCGGTGTGTAATTCGATCATTTCGGCTCCCAATTGAGCGCACGCCCGAATTTGATCCGGCTCGGGATCGATAAACAGACTCACCTTGATTGCAGCTGCCTGAACTATTGAAATCGTTTCCCTGAGCGACTCAAGATGCCCCGTGACATTGAGCCCCCCCTCAGTCGTGATTTCCTCGCGGCTCTCTGGCACAATGCACACGAAGTCCGGGTTGAGTTCGCAAGCGAAATTACGCATTTCGCGCGTGTTCGCCATTTCGAGATTCAGCGGAAGGTCTATTTCACGTCGGATTTCCCACGCGTCGGCGTCCTGCATGTGTCGGCGATCCTCTCGGACGTGGATCGTAATGGAATCCGCCCCACCCGCTTTTGCTTCCCACGCAGCCTGTAAAACCGACGGTTCCACGATGATCGCATCGGGATTCAAGGCATATCGGGCCTGCCGCAGCGTGGCTACGTGGTCAATATTGACGCCGAGGAGCAGGGACATGGCTGAATTTAGTGCTTAAAGTGACGGTGGCCCGTAAAGACCATCGCGATTCCAGCTGCGTCGGCTGCGGCGATCACCTCCTCATCACGGATAGAGCCTCCGGGTTGAACACAAGCTGTCGCTCCTGCTTTAATCGCGGCATCAAGACCGTCGGCAAATGGGAACATAGCGTCTGACGCGATGACGCTCCCTTTTAGCGAGAGCCCGGCCTCCTCTGCTTTCCAAACGGCGATCCGCGAGGAATCAATCCGACTCATTTGTCCGGCTCCGATTCCCAAGGTGCGATCAGTTGAGCCAAAGACAATCGCGTTGGATTTCACGTGCTTCACTACACGCCAGGCAAAGCGCATCGCCATCATTTCCGCTTCGGACGGCGGACGTTTGGTGACCACTTTGGATTCAAGATCCTCCAGACCCATCACGGTGTGATCCTTATCCATTACCATGAGGCCGCCCGGTGACGAACGTATGATCGGTGCCTTGCGATGATTCTGGTAGCCCTCCTCCAGCTTCATCAGGCGCAGGTTTTTCTTCTTCTGTAAAATAGCCCGAGCGTCGGGTTCGTAATCAGGCGCAATGATGACGTCGGTAAAGATTTCTGAAATGACCCGTGCAAGGTCTTCGGTAATGGGACGATTACAAACAATCACGCCACCGAATGGAGCCTGCCGGTCGGTTTCAAATGCCTTCTGCCAGGCTGCGCGGAGGTCCTCATCTTGTCCCACCCCGCAAGGATTGGTGTGCTTGAGGATTCCTACCGTTGGACGCCGGTAGTCGAGGATGAGATCAGCGGCCGCTTCGATATCAAGGATGTTGGTGTAGCTTAATTCCTTGCCCTGCAGCTGTGCGAAGCATTCTGAAAAATCACCGTAAAGGCGGGCTGCCTGGTGCGGATTGTCTCCGTAGCGTAACTCACGGTCGAGCGGATGATTGATGGAAACATTACAAGCTGTTCCTTGATCACATTTGCCAAGGAAGTTGGAAATTGCGCCGTCGTAATCGGCGGTGCGTCGGAAAACTTTAATTGCCAGTTCTTCGCGAAGACGAAGCGTGGTATCCCCTTCATGTTCGCCCATTTGCGTGAGCACGCGTGAGTAATCCTCGGGATCAGTTACCACGGTAACCGCGGAATAATTCTTGGAAGCACTGCGCAGCATCGACGGTCCACCGATGTCGATATTCTCAATCGCTTCTTCCAGAGTGACGCCTTCTTTGGCGACTGTTTGTTCGAAGGGATACAAATTTACGACGACGAGATCGATGGTGGGAATGTCATGTTTGCGGGCCTGGAAAATGTGATCGTCACTGTCACGACGTTGCAAGAGTCCTCCGTGAACCTTCGGATGAAGTGTTTTAAGGCGGCCTTCAAAAAGCTCGGGCGCCCCAGTATATTCCGCAACATCGGTGACGGGAATTCCAGCCTCGCGGATTGTGGCGGCCGTGCCGCCGGTCGAGAGAAGTTCAACCCCATACTCTTCATGCAGGGACTTTGCAAAATCAACTAATCCGGATTTATCGGAGACAGAAAGGAGCGCGCGTGAGATCGCCATAATTTAAGTGTGGTTTGAGACCGACTTGGCCCGCCTGAATGGCTATTCCAGCCCCCCATGTGGAGCAAGCGTTAATTGGGATAGGGAATGTGAATAACTTTCACTTTTGAGTGATTATTCTTCGTGCCCAGCCAATAGTTCAGTCAGTCTGCTTCCTAGGGTAAGAATCGAGTTTGAACTGTTCCACTCTTGCTCGAAAAGCAAAGATGCTTCCCAAATAGGTGGTGTCGGTCCTGCAAGTTAGTGATCACGCTTCCCCAGCGCTTTTAGCTATGATCTTGTCCAGGATTTTTCAATCTCCTGCAGATTTCAAGCTAAGAACCACTGTTCTTCGCTATTTGAGAGGAAAAGCCATGTTCAATTTCGTTCAGCTGGGCTACCAAGACCGCCAGCACTGATGTTCGAACTCCTCTCTACAGATCCCGACTGCAAGGCCCGCCGGGGACGGCTCACTACGCCGCACGGCGTAATCGAAACCCCTATCTTCATGCCTGTCGGCACACAGGGCTCGGTTAAGACGCTTCATCCGGAGGACCTTCATGCAATGGATGCGCAGATCATTCTGGGAAACACCTATCACCTCTGGTTGCGACCCGGAACTGAGGTGATCGCAAAGCTCGGCGGACTTCACGGCTTCACGACTTGGGACGGACCCATACTCACAGACTCGGGCGGCTTTCAGGTCTGGTCCCTCTCCAAGATCCGTAAGATTACCGAAGCTGGCGTGGAATTTCGCAGTCACCTTGATGGCTCCAAGATGATGTTGAGTCCGGAGAGGAGCATGGAGATTCAAGCAACCTTTGGTTCTGACATTGCGATGCTTTTCGACGAATGCCCGCCCTACCCGTGCGAGCGGAAGTATGCCGAGGAATCGACCGATCTCACCACCCGTTGGGCCAAGCGCTGCAAGGTCTGGGTTGAGGAACAGAGACCAACCAGCGGCGAGGGACGTCAGCTTCATTTCGGAATTGTGCAAGGGAGCGTGTATCCTGATCTTCGGGAAAAGTCCGCCAGAGACCTTGTTGATCTCGATTTCGACGGATACGCCAT
Organism: Akkermansiaceae bacterium; assembly: GCA_022425785.1. Lineage (GTDB taxonomy): Bacteria > Verrucomicrobiota > Verrucomicrobiia > Verrucomicrobiales > Akkermansiaceae > SW10. The sequence goes on from JAKMEV010000350.1 coordinate 14,689, forward strand.
CGGTGGAGTCTCCGTGGGTGAACCCGAAGAGGAAATGTTCGCTGCGATTCAGAATGCCGAGCCATTTCTGCCTCAGGACAAACCGCGCTACGCCATGGGACTCGGCACCCCGACCCAGCTTCTCGAAATGATCGGACAGGGCGTCGATATGTTCGATTGTGTTCATCCGACCCGATGCGCCCGACACGGGCAGGCCTTTACGCCCGATGGCCCGATTCACATTAAGAACAAGGAGTTCGAATTCGACGTCTCCCCGCTCAGCGAAGACGCCCACCCTCATGTGGCCCGTTTTTCCAAAGCCTTTCTCCGTCACAGCTTTCGCGCGGGAGAGATTATCGCTCAACGGGTTCTTTCTTTTCACAACCTTCATTTCTACCTTAAATTAATGGAGAATACCCGCTCCGCTATTGAGGAAGGCTGCTTTCGGGAGTTCCAAAGCGATTTCGTCTCCCGCTACACGGCGAAGAAATCGAAGCCCAATCATTGAAAACTCGCGGTTTAGAATTGCTTTTCATAAGTAATCCTGATTTCTACCTCCCCCTCACTGCTGGTCGCACGAAGACCCTGAATTGAACGACTCTTTCCAAATCATATGAACACCTACCATCTCCTCGCTGCCGACGGGCAATCCGGATTCGGAGCATTTATGCCGATGATCCTGATCCTGATCATCTTTTATTTCATCTTGATTCGCCCGCAAACCAAGGCCCGCAAGGAGCTGGAGGCGCGCATCGCGTCGATTAAAAAAGGCGACAAAGTCATTACCACCGGAGGCATTCACGGACTGGTGCACCACGTTTCCGACAAGACCGTCACCCTCAAGGTGACCTCTGAGGGTGCGCTTATGAAATTCGAAAAACCCTCGATCCAAGTAGTGAACAAAGCCGGCAAGGATTCCAAGAACGCCGAGGAGACTC
>JAKMEV010000425.1:0-4293 GCA_022425785.1 Akkermansiaceae bacterium
CCTTGACAATCGCCATCGAACAATGCTGATTTTCCAACATTTATATTGCGGGTTTTTCAGCATCTATTAAAGTCTCGTCATGAATCGATTGGAAAAAGGCGCGCTCTCCCGCCGGGAACGGCAAATCCTGGACATCCTCTACCGCCTGGGTGAAGCCACCGCCAAGGACGTGCTGAAAGAACTCCCCGATCCTCCCTCCTACTCCGCCGTCCGCGCCCTCCTCGCCACCCTGGAAAATAAGGAAATGGTGAAACATTCCAAGGAAGGGCGACGCTATCTCTACCGACCGGCCATTACTGAAAGAAAAGCCAAGCGCACCGCCCTCAAAAGTCTGCTGGGCACCTTCTTCCAGGGAAAACCGGAGAACCTCGTCGCAGCCTTGCTCGATCCTGAAGATCAGCAACTCACCAAAAACGAGATCGACGAAATCCGTAATCTCATCAAGTAACACCCGCCGCCGTGCTCCTCCCCTCGCTCGTTTTTTCCCTCATCGCCGCCTGCGCCTTGTGGTTCACCTTGCGTAAAAACCCCGCCGGGAGCTCCCGCGCCTCCGGCCTCGTCCTGACCCTGCTCCTCATCCTCCCCCTCCTCGGATTCGTCCCCAAATATTCCGTCACAATTTCCGATTCCGTTTCTCAAGACCCTCCCTCACTCCTTATCCCTTATCTTTGGCTCGCTGGTTTCGCGCTCTTCTCGCTCAAAGGACTCCGCGACCTCCTCGCCATCCAAAAATGGCGCCGTCAATCCTTACCCGCCCCTGACCTCACTCTTTTCCACGAAACTCTGGAGCAACTCAAGGTCCGTCAAAAGGTCTCTCTTCAACTCCACCCAAGGCTGAATTCCCCCGTGGTTGCGGGGATTCTCCGACCCACCATTTACCTGCCCAAAAACTCCTCCCAATGGTCGCCTGAAACCCTTCGCATGGCCCTTCTGCACGAACTCGGTCACATCCAGCGCCGCGATCTTTGGATGGCTTCTCTAGCTCATCTCGCCTGCCTGCTTCACTGGTTTAATCCCGCCGTCTGGTGGCTTCGCCGGACCTTCCTCGCACAGTGCGAATTCGCCTGTGACGCCCATCTGGTACAACACGGAGCCGACCCTAAAACATACGCACACGCCTTATGCGACGTCGCCCAATCCGCTGCCGCCCCGCCGCTCTCACTGGCCATGGCCGGGCATGTCCCCCTTCGCGAACGCATCATCTGCCTCTCCGAACGCCAAAAACGCGGCTCCGTCCTCCTCAGCTCTCTGCTCCTACTTACCGCCTCCAGCGCCATCGCCGCCAGTTTGGTGCGCTTCGTTCCCCAGCTCAATATCGCTCCCCCTCTCCCCGAAGAGGTCGTTGAGGAAAACCAAGTTCGCTTTCAGGCCAATCCCTTCCCTGCGGATTGATTCAAGCTTGCCCCTTTTTTTATCTTTGTCCTAAGACAAAGTCGGCGCGAATCGTTCCCCTCACACCTATGAGCCTACACGCTGCCCTCTCCGCAGAAGCCAAAGAAAGACTGGACGCCCAAAAGCGACTCTCCAGTATTACCAGCCTCATCATCGCCCTCCTGGTGACCTTCCTGATCGGAATCATTCTCTTCATCATCTCGATGGCTATCAATAAGGAGGAGGTCGTGATCGATGTCGTCTACAGTGCTCCCGGCGAAGAAGAACAAGAGTTGGTCGTCGATAAGGTCAACATCACCCGCGACGTCAAACCGACACCTCCCAGCGGAGGAGCACCCGCCAAAGTCATCGCGGCAGTTACCGCAACCCCCATCGCCGTTCCCGTTACTTTCGCCGAGACCGACAACGTCTCATTTGGGACCGATGATGGCTTCGATGATGGCTTCGGAGCCGGAGCAGGCGGAGGTGGTGGTGGCCTTCCCGGAGGCGTCATGGGCAAACGTTGCAATGCGGGCGATCGCTCGGCGCGCTTGATGGCCTCCGGAGGAACTTCCCAATGCGAGGAAGCCACCATGAAAGCCCTGCGTTGGCTCAAGAAAATGCAAAACAAAGACGGCTCGTGGGATAAGAAATACCCTTCTGCCATCACCGGCCTGGCCCTCCTCGCCTTTCTTGGCCATTGCGAAACTCCCGAGTCCGTTGAATTCGGCGACGCTGTCTTTTCCGCCACCACTTTTCTCGTCGATCTTGGCATGAAGAAAAAAGGCAAACTCTCCACCGACCTGAATGATCGCTGGTGTTACGAGCACGCTATTGCGACCTATGCCCTTTGCGAATCCTACTCCTTCAGCCAGATGTTTGGATACCAAATCCCCAACCTCGACAAAGTCGTCCAAAACTCGGTGCAGTGGATCATCAACAACCAAAACCAAGCCGGCGGGTGGAACTACAGGTACGAAGAACACCCTCGATGGGACACCTCCATCACCGCATGGCATCTTCAAGCTCTCAAAGCGGCCAAGAACACCGGATTGGAATTCAAGAATCTCGAACGCTGTTCAAAAGCCGCGCTTCAGGCCGTCCTCGACACCCAACAAGAACACGGCGGATTTGGATACGGTAAAAGCGGCCCCAGCGGATCCTCCAAAGGTCACTTCAGCCTTACCGGAGCAGGCACCCTTTGCGTCCAGCAACACAAAGGGAACAATCATGCCGCCGTCGGGAAAGGCCGGCGCTACATGGACAAGCACAACTCCTTCGACTTCAAGAAATACGCGAACCTCTACGATCACTATTACACCTCTCAAGCCATGATCAACCTCGGCGGAAAGTCCTGGAAAGGCTACAATCAACTCTTCCGCGACGAACTGATCAAGAATCAGGCAAAAGATGGCTCGTGGGGCGACCCAGCCGGCAACCACCACTCGGCTGGCAAGACCTACAACACCTGTCTCGCCACCTTGATGCTGGAGGTTTACTACCGCTACCTTCCCGGCACCGGAGCCGGCAGGTAATTACTACTTCGGCTCTTCCACCGGAGGATACTTTTCGTAATTCTTGGCCGACTCGCGCGACCAAAACGGCGACGAGCCCCAAAGCGGAACCGTCGCAAGCGAAGACTCCCAAAAGCCCAGCTTTGTGAAGAGCTCATTGAGCGTTTCGACCTCTTCACCAGCAAGGTCGGCCTGCTCCCCGGGATCTGTCGACGGAGCAAAAAGCTGTGCCGGACGATGTGATAATTTAATCAATTTCCGCTCCCCGGAAAGGATCGCTGATTGCCCCTGCAGTCGCCAAAATAACTCACGCGGCTTGGCCACTTCTTTATCGTTTAACACCGGCAGCAAATTGATTCCGTCATACGCCACCGCTTTCCGGTTTCGCTTGTCCTCATACTTTGGCGCGGGCCTCAAAGGGAGAGGCTCACCGCCAGCCGAAGCCAAAAACGTCGGCAATAAGTCCAAAGCCGATACCGGCTTTTTATAGACCTTTCCTTTCGGCAATCCTGCGGGCCAGGACATCAAAAAGGGGACCCTCACCCCACCTTCCAACAAAGTCCCTTTCCGACCCGACAACGGCCCGTTCCACGAAGCGTTATTGGTCGCCCCTCCATTGTCGGAAAAAAATACAATTAGCGTGTTTTCATACTGCCCCGACTCCTTCAAATAATCGATCACCCGACCTACTCCGCGATCCAAGGCATGCATCATCGCCGAGTAGGCCTGACGCTTCTTGTCCTTAATGTGACCATACACCGCGAGGTCCTCGTCAGTCGCCTGCATCGGTGTGTGCGGCGCATTGTAGGAAAGAAACATAAAGAAGGGCTCATCATCTTTCCGCCCCTTCATCCAGGCGAGAGATTCGTCGGTAAAGTAGTCGGTGACATAGTCCGAGGAAAACTCCGTGACCGGAGAACCGTTGCGCTCCAACTGATGACGATCAGGCTTTAGAAAATAACTATGCGACCCTTTCAACATTCCCACGAAATGATCAAAGCCCCGCGCGTTGGGATGAAACACCCCGTGTGTTCCCTGATGCCATTTCCCAATCAGAGCCGTGTCATATCCAACGGCTTTCAAATGATCGCCCAAAGTATGCTCGGTAGGTGGCAGCCCCTGCAATTCCGGCCGCGTTGCGTATGCGTCAGCCCCTTTATTCAAATTCCCTTCATAACCAAATCGCCGTGGGTCTCTCCCCGTCAAAATCCCCGCCCGCGATGGTGAACACACCGATGAAGGGACATAGCCCTGCGTGCAAAGGACCCCATTGCTCGCAATGAAATCAATATGCGGCGTCTTGATTGTCGTCGACCCGGTACAACCCAAATCGCCATAACCCATATCATCCGCCAAAATCATGACGATGTTCGGAGCCTTCCCGAAAGAGAGCGTAGCACTCAGAAAA
>JAKMEV010000434.1:0-8781 GCA_022425785.1 Akkermansiaceae bacterium
TGTCTTTCTCGAAGCCGCCGCCACCGGACTCCCCGTCATCGCCGGCAATCGCGACGGTTCGGTCGATGCTCTTGCTAATGGCGAACTCGGCACCTTGATTAACCCCGAAAGCGACGAGGAAATCGCCGCCGCCATCGACAAAGCTCTCACCTCCCCTCCGCGGAACCGCCAAGAGCTTCACGACGACTGCACCACACGATTTGGCAAGGATGCCTTCCGCAACCGACTCGCCAAGATCCTCTCAAGCCATCCCTGATATGCGTATTTTCCACACAGTTGCCAGCCTCAGCCTGGACACCGGTGGCCCCGCACGGTCTGTCCCGGGACTCGCCTCCGCTGCAGCAAAGGCAGGAGCCGAAGTCCATCTCTGGGCACCAGACATACCAGAAAAACTCGAAGAACCCACCGGCGTCACTCTTCATCGAGGTGACTTCCCCGACATCGAAATCGACCTCCTCCACGATCACGGCGTCTGGCTGCCCAACAACCACCGTATGGCGCAATGGGCCCGCTCCAACAAGATCCCACGCATTGTCAGCCCCAGAGGCATGCTCGAGCCCTGGGCTATCAACCACAATAAGTGGAAAAAGAAAATCGCCTGGTGGCTCTACCAGCGACGCGATCTCCAATCCGCCACCGCCTTCCACGCCACCGCCGAATCCGAGGCGGCGCAATTCCGACAACTCGGACTCGATCAGGAATCATTCGTCATTCCAAACGGCATCGATTTCTCTGAATTCAAAGGAGACTTCACCAAAGAGAAAACTGTCGTCTTCCTCAGCCGGATCCATCCGAAAAAAGGACTTCTGATGTGGGTCGATGTTTGGAAAAAGATCCGTCCGGAAGGATGGCGCATGCGCGTCATCGGCCCTGACGAGGGTGGCCATACCGAAGAAGTCAAAAAAGCGGTCGCACAAGCCGACCTTTCGGATGAATGGAGCTTCGAGGGCCCGCTCGAAGGGAAGGAGAAGCTATCTGCTCTCGGAAGCGCTCAACTTTTTGCCCTTCCCACCTACAGCGAAAACTTTGGTATCGTCATTGCCGAGGCTCTCGCCGCGGGCACTCCAGTCATCACCACTACCGGAACACCCTGGGAAGGTCTCATCGAGCATCGATGCGGCTGGTGGGTCGACCCAACACCCGAAACGCTCGCCAAGGCCTTACAATCAGCTCTGGCCTGCGAAGAAAGATCGCTCATGGGACAGCGGGGCGCGAATTGGGTGAAAAATGAATTTGCTTGGGAGGAAATTGGACTACGAATTGTAGCCGCATACCAAAATATCTTAAATGGACATTGAATCTAACAGAAAAGCACGCAAGTGGACCCGAAGGGAACTCGCCGGACGCGCCCTCTGGACTCTCTGCTCTCCCCTCTTCCGATGGAGTCCCCGCCCTCTCTGGGGGTGGCGTCGATTTCTTCTCCGGCTCTTCGGAGCCAAGGTAGGCAAGGGTGTCCATTTCACTCCAAGCTGCCGCGTTTTCATTCCGTGGAATCTTGAGATCGGTTCATGGAGTTCGGTCGGGTTTGAAACGATTATTTACAATTTGGGGGAAATCATTATCGGAGAACATGTCACTATTTCCCAACGGTCCCACCTCTGCGCCGGCAGCCATAATTTCAGAGACGACTCCATGCCCTTGATCAAAGCCAATATCACCATCGAGGACGGAGCCTGGGTCTGCGCTGATACCTTTGTTGGTCCGGATATCCTCATCGAAAAGAAAGGCATCGTGGGAGCCCGGGCGGTCGTCACCAAGGACGTCAAGGCGGGAAACGTCGTTGCCGGAAATCCCGCAAAAGTGATCGGACACCGATAAAAAACCATGCTTCCAATTTCCGTTTGCATCCCTGTTCTCAATGAGGAGAAAAATCTCCCCGGGTGTCTCGAATCATTGAAAGGGAAATTCAGTGACGTCGTCATCGTCGATTCCGGCAGTAGCGACACCACTCTTTCCATCGCGGAGAAGGCTAATCTCACTGTTCTCAATTTTAAATGGAACGGCGCCTTTCCCAAGAAACGAAACTGGGCTCTGCAAAACCATTCCTTCAAACACGAATGGGTTCTCTTCCTCGATGCAGACGAGCGAATCACTCCGGCCTTCCTAGATGAAGTCAAATCAAAGCTCGATTCAAAAACGGTGGGATTTTGGCTCCGATACGACAACTGGTTCATGGATCGCCAGCTTCATCATGGTGATGTCATGCGGAAGCTCGCTCTCTTCAAACCAGAGGCCGGTGAATACGAACGCTTTCCGGAAGATTTTTGGAGTCACCTCGATATGGAGGTGCACGAACATCCGGTTCTAGACGGTTCCACCGAGGAGATCTTTTCTCCTCTTGAACACCATGATTTCCGCGGTCTCGAATCCTATATCGCCAAGCACAAGGAATATGCTGCCTGGGAAGCCAAACGCTACCAATGGCTCCAGTCGGACCCCAAGGCCTGGACCTCGCTCAACAAGCGGCAGCAATTCAAGTATCGCCACCTCAGCAAGTGGTGGCTTGGAAGCTTCTACTTCCTCATTTCCTACTTTCTCAAAAAAGGCTTCCTTGATGGACGCGTCGGATTCCGTTTCTCCTGGATAAAGAAAGGCTACTTCGAGGATATTCGCCGGAGAATTCTCACTTCAAAGGCATCGTGAGCAAACCAAAGAAACATCTTCTCCTGATCAGCCAGGTCTACGTACCCGACCCGGCTGCGGTGGGACAATACATGGCCGATGTTGCCGAGGAAATGGGAGCACAAGGCTGGAAGGTCACCGTCTTCACCTCAAACCGTGGTTACGATGATCCGAGCTTGGAATTTCCCGCCACGGAAATCGCCAATGGCGTCACCATCAAACGCCTGCCATTCTCTTCTTTCGGCAAGAAATCTATTCTCACCCGGTTGGTCGGTCAGAGCATCTTTTGTCTCCAAGCCATCCTGCGCGGGCTCTTCCTTCCAAAAGTCAGCTCGATTCTTGTAACGACCTCCCCACCCATCGGAGGGATGGTGGGCTGGTTCATTAGCTTGATCAGACGCATCCCATTCAACTTCTGGGTCATGGATTTGAATCCCGATCAGGCAATTGCCCAGGGAGTCGTTGGCCCGAACAGCCTCCCGGCCCGGATTTTCAATTTCTTCAACCGACGCCTCCTCAGGAGAGCCTCCCGAATCATCGCACTGGATGAATTCATGGCCGCCAACGTGCGAAAGAAAACTCCAAACCTAGACAACAAGATACTCGTTCTTCCTCCCTGGCCCCTCGAGCAGGCTCTCGAAATCATTCCCCGGGACAAGAATCCCTTTATTAAAAAGCACCAGCTGGAGGATAAATTCGTTCTCATGTATAGTGGTAATCACAGCCCGGTTCATCCCCTCGACACCTTTCTCGATACCGCCAAAGCTCTCGCCAATGACGAACGATTCGTCTTTCTCTTCATCGGTGGTGGCAAGGGAAAACAAGCGGTCGATGACTTCATTGCATCCAAAGAACCCGGGCATATCGTCTCTCTCGCCTACCAGCCGCTGGATCAAATAAAATATTCTCTCTCGGCCGCTGATATTCATCTCGTCTCCATGGGAGCACCTATGATAGGTTGTGTCCATCCTTGTAAGTTTTATGGCTCGATGCTACTCGCTAAACCCATTCTTTACCTTGGTCCACCCGACTCTCATATCGGGAAGATCATTGAAGAAACCGACGCAGGCTGGCAAATCGACCATGGAGAATCCGCCAAGATGATCGAGGTCATCAAAGAAGCCTCGCAAGACCCGGCTCTCGACTCCATTGGAGAAAAAGGGCGCAAAAAAATCCTCTCCTCCCTCAGCAAGCAACAACTTTGCATTAAATTTTGCCAAGCGATCTCCCCCGATCCGTTTGAATGACAGCTCTTCTCACCACTGCGTTTTTTGTCGCTCTTGCGATCTCTCTTTTGTTGACCCGGATCATGATCCGCCTCGGCCCCAAGCTTAGGCTCATCGACGAACCTGGCGAACGAAGGATTCACGTAAAACCGGTCCCTCGAGCCGGAGGCATCGCCGTTTTCCTTACCTTTGTCATCACGGTTTTCGCCGTCCAATCCTTCAGCGAACTCAGCGGACAGCTCAGCTTCGAATGGTTCAAGGCTTTCGCCACGGCTTCACTTCTCCTGGTCATCGTTGGAATTCTCGACGACCGCTGGGGTGTCAATGCCTGGCTCAAATTACTGGCCCACGGGCTCTCGGCGGTATTTCTTTTCTACACCAGCGGAGGAAACGTCGGCAGCGTGCTGGGAATCGAAGTTCCTGAATACGTCGATCTCGCAATCTGGGTCATTTGGACCGTTGCGATCATTAATGCCTTTAACCTCATTGACGGTATGGACGGCCTCTGCGCGGGGCTGGCCATGATTTCGATCCTCAGCCTGACCATCCTCACCATCGCACTCCGTTCAGGCACCGACGCCATCGTCCTCATTGTCATGCTGGGAACCTTACTCGGGTTCCTCCGCTACAATTTTAACCCTGCGAAAATCTTCCTCGGCGACACCGGATCAATGTTCATCGGCTTCTTTATCGCCTCGGTGGCCCTGGTATCAACCGGCGAACGATTCACGGCTGCCAGTCTGCTCCTGCCTTTGATCGTCGCCGGAATTCCCCTCATTGATGTTATACTTGCAGTTTGGCGGCGGAGCTTTCGGACCGTTCTGCACAAACTTGGGGTAGGAGGAAAAGACAGCGTCTTCGGCGCCGATCAACATCACATCCACCACCGACTCCTGGCCTACGGGTTGACCCAACGAAAAGTCGCCACCATTCTCTATACGCTCGCCATTGCCGGCTCGTTCCTCGCCTTGATCCCCTCGCTGTTTGATCATCGCACGATGGGCCTCACCGTGGCAGCGTTCTCTGTCTCCGGGATCATTGGCTTTCGCTACCTTGCCCCAGTTGAACTCAAAATCAGCGGGGAAGTTTTTAAGCTAATCCTGAAGCGCCCGGCACGATCACGACTGAAACGGTTCGTTCTCACCTTTTACGACATGGCCGCGATCCTGTTCGGCATCACCTTTTCCTACATTCTGAACAACAACGGGAACTTTCCATTCTTCGTCAAATCAAACCTCGCCAACAGTACCTTTATCCCCACCACCGCCATCACCCTGGCCTCCTGCCTCTTCGTTCTCAATGCCGGAAAAGCCCAGGTCAGACTTTGGAGTCGGGCGACTTTCCGCGATTTCCTCTCGCTCGCCCTCTGGTTTTCGATCGGAACAATCGTTGCTACTACTATCAACATCATCATCAGCAATGAAACATATGCGACCATTCAGCGGCAAACGATGACGTTTACGATCACGGGAGCCCTCCTGATCCTTCCCCGCAGCCTCAGTACACTCCTCCGCGAGAGCGTCATCGACACCCTCCATCGCAATGTCGCCAAACCTAATAGCAACCGACCCAAGGTGCTTCTCTACGGAGCCGGGAACATGGGCGAACTCTTTCTCCTCCATACTAAAACCACCGCCGAAGGGCATTTCAACCAAATGCGTATCATCGGGATCATCGATGACCATCCCGAACTCAATCTCCGCTATCAGGATGGCTTCAAAATCCGCGGAGGCCTGGAGACCGTGACGGAAATCTGCCAGGAAAAGGGAGCATTGGACGGAATTATCCTGACCATGCGGGATAGTCCACCAGAAGAGAAAATGGTCGAAATTACAGAAATTTGCCGGAAATTTAACCTAAAACTCTACCAATGGGCCCCAAATCTTAATATCATCGAAATTGATCACTCACCGAGGGACTAGCCAGAAATAGTTTGACATTAACAGGGGCAAATCACATTCTTTTGGCTGTCGAGGATATTAATTACAAAAAATCCCCATCCCGACAGCGAACCAAGCCATACGATGAAAAAACTCGTTTTTCTCCTGCTTCTAACACTAAGTCCGTTTGCCAGCGCGCTGAGTGTCTACGATTCCGACCCCTCTCCAGTGGCCTGCTTCACCGGTAGCGCAACCCAAGCGGCCCCATTCACCGGATGGGATATCCAACGTCTCTATGATTATGCCGCCAGATGGCATCCAGACTTGATCCCTCAAGCTGATTACCTCTACAACGTCGCCTACGGATGGTGCACAGAACAATCTGAGCGGGCGACCAAAAGGTATCTCAGAAGAACCATGCGTCAGCGGTGGTATGCCGTGATATGTGACGAAGAGCCCGAGGTGGTGAACACGGGATGTCCTAACTAGGGAACAGGAAGTTTACCGGGACTGCCCAATCTTTCAAAGCCGCCTGCATGATCGCTTGGCGGCTTTTTGCATTTACTACGGAATGATTAACAATAGTAAGGAAAAAACATTCGCCTTTTTTGTCATCCTGGGCCTTTGCCTGTCTTGGGTCATAGGAGCTTATGGCTCTCCAATGGGTTTTCCCTTGGAAGGAAATGACATCTTTCGTGAACGGTCACGTTGGGCCATTGCCTTCGCTGGCCTTGCCGGGATTGCCCTCCTTCCAGGAAAATCCATCTTTCCACGAGTCCCATTGATTCTATGGATTTGTTTTGGATTCTTGATCATTTGGGGCTGCTTCATGGTCATCAATGCCCAGTCCGAGATGAATATCTATCGGGCCCGATGGATCATGATCAAAGATCGACCATTTCCTGATCTTCCGGGATCACCCGTCGCCTCAGCAACCAAGAAGTTCACCTTCGAAATCATTGCCGTCTTCCTCTTTGTCATCGCTATCGTCCGTAGCACCGAAAGCTCGATCTGGAAAAAAATCCTTACCGCCTTCGCTCTGGCCTCTCTGTCAGTTGCCTTCATTGGAATAACCCATAAAATTCTCGGCATCGACACCGTCTGGGGAATCCCGGATCAACAGCCTGAGCTATTTTTCGCACCTTACGTTTACAATGGTAACGCCGCATCGATGATGAATCTGGGAATCATCATGGCCTTCTCTATGGCCCTCACCGACTACCGGAAAAATGGTACGACTCGGCTATTTTACCTTTGGATGACCTGTGGAGCGGTTATTGGAATTGGCATCATATTCGCGGCGTCCAAGGCCGGCGCACTCATCCTTGTGGGGCAATTGGGTCTCTTCGTATTGTTCGAAGCCAAAACCCTTCTTGGTATTATTCGCTCGAAACGCCGAAGAAGGACCAAGATGTCTTTGGAGAAGAAAATGGCCCTCGGAGCTGCCGCCATCATTCTCGCTGGTTTCACCATCATCAGCACCGGTTTGCTGAACTCACGTTTCCAAGACATGTTTGAAGACATCGAAAGCACGGGTGAGGCCAGCACCATCGATGGTCGCCTCGAGATGATGAAACTCATGGTGAACCTCTCCGCCGATACCAACGAAGCTTACTGGCACGGAATCGGACCAGGTACCTTCCCTTACCTCATCCCCTTCTACCTCAAAAACCGGGAGAGTAAGCTCGAAGCCGTCTGGGAATACGGACATTGCGACCCCCTCCAAACGATTCTCGACTGGGGTTACTTTGGGGCTCTGGCTTGGTTTACCATTGGAATTGGTGGTGTCGTTCGGGGAGGCTACCTTCTCCTCAAACGAAAAGTCCCCCATGACGATCTTCATCTCGTCAAAGGAATCGTTATTTCCCTGATTGGAATCGGCATCCACAGCTGCTTCGACTTCCCTCTTTCCATCCTCTCCACCCATTTGGTTGCGATTTCCCTGTGTGGAATCCTTTGGACAATCTATCGAAATCAAGAACCTCGTAAACTTGGTTCCACTTCCTGACGGTAAATCACTCGAACCATGAATAAAAAGATTTCCATCATCTCCTTGATTCTTCTCATCAGCTGCCTGGCCTCCAGCGCTCAGTTGCCCAACGTTCACAAAATTTTCGATCAAAAGAAAATCTTCCTAATCTCGCACAGCGACAATAAGGGAAAACCCATCTATTCATTTGTCACCAATGAGCAATTTGATGCCGTGAAGGCTGCTTTCCTCAAAGCCATGGGGGAAGATTGGAAGGAAATAAAACCCTTCAATGCCGGACACAAAACCGGGATTACCGGGAAGGAACGCACAGATAAATCCGCCCTCGTTGGGGACATCCGCCTGGCAAATCCAAAGCAGCCTAAGAACCATCTCATTTTGGCCCTCTTTAAAGCCCCTAATATCAGGTATAAAACAAAATATGCCATGATACTCTTGGTAGACCCCGCTCCACCAAAGGTTGAAAAGTCGCCCAAAAAAGATTAAAACAGGGCTCTTCCCCAATGCCTCTCTCTGCCAGCGTTCTTATCGACGGACCATCCGAACTCGTTTTCGATTACGCGATCCCTGATCAGCTGAAGGTTCTCCCCGGCTGCCGCGTCCGTATCCCGCTTCGCAACCGTCCGGCTACCGGCACGGTACTGAGGGTCCACGAGGCACCCGAAGGTAACTTCGCCCTTCGCTATCTCACCGATCTCGTCGATCCCGAGCCCCTCATCACGCCCGAACTCCTAAAGCTCGCCGAATGGATCACTTCCTACTACGGAACCCCGCTTGAGCAGGTCATCCGCTCCATCATTCCCGGCTCCATCCGTGGAGAAAAAGGCTCCAGTAAAACCCGCCGCGCCGCGCTCATCGACAAGCCTCCCTCCGAAGAGGACCTCACCATTCTCGCCAAACGTGCCAAACGTCAACACGCCATTCTCAGCCTCCTGACAGCTGCTTCGAAACCCATCCCCATTACCGAACTCGGGGGAACCTCCGCCGCGTCATCGCTAAAATCACTCACCGAAAAAGGCTGGGTTAAACTCATCGATCTCGAAGTCCGACGCGACCCCGACTC
>JAKMEV010000492.1:0-8363 GCA_022425785.1 Akkermansiaceae bacterium
TTCCGGAGTAGGACATTGACTTTCCATAAATCCTCTCGCGATTTCGCTTTGCCTTACTGCCTCTTTGCGTGATGGTTCGCCCCGTTATGGCGAAGCCAAAATCTGCAATATCTCCTACCCGCTCTGAGAATTTTCCCGAATGGTACCAGCAAGTCGTCCGCGCTGCTGATCTCGCCGAGAATTCCGAAACCCGTGGCTGCATGGTGATCAAACCGTGGGGGTTTGCCATTTGGGAAGCGATCCAACGTGACCTCGATAACCGCTTCAAGGCCACCGGCCACCAAAACGCCTATTTCCCTCTCCTCATACCCCTTTCCTACCTCGAAAAAGAGGCCGAACATGCTGAAGGTTTCGCCACCGAATGTGCCGTGGTCACCCATCACCGTCTCGAAGCGGAGAAAGACGAAAACGGTAAGACCCGCATGATTCCCTCCGGGAAACTCAACGAGCCTTATGTCATTCGCCCTACCTCCGAAACCATCATCGGCAACGCCTTTTCCCGTTGGGTCGAATCCTACCGCGATCTCCCTCTCCTCATCAATCAGTGGGCTAATGTCATGCGCTGGGAAATGCGTCCCCGCCTTTTCCTTCGCACTGCGGAATTCCTCTGGCAGGAAGGCCATACCGCGCACGAGACCAAGAAGGAAGCCCTCGAAGAAACACACATGATTCATCAGCTCTATGCCGATGCGCTGCGCGACCTCCTCGCAATCCCCGTCGTGATGGGAGAGAAAACGGAAGCCGAACGATTTCCCGGTGCGGATGCCACACTGACTGTCGAAGCCATGGTGCAGGACCGCAAAGCCATTCAAGCCGGTACTTCACACTACCTCGGCCAAAATTTCGCCAAAGCACAGGAAATCACCTTCGTCGACCGAGACAACAAGGAGCAACACGTTCACACCACTTCCTGGGGTGTGTCGACCCGCCTTGTGGGCACTTTAATCATGGCTCACTCGGACGACGACGGACTGGTCCTCCCTCCCCGTGTCGCGCCCCAACAGATCGTGATTGTTCCCATCACCCCCAAGGAAGACACCCGCGACGCCGTCATCGATGCCTGCCAGGCTCTCGCCACCCGTCTTCGCGAACAAACTTATGGCGGCGAACCGCTCCGCGTCCACGTCGACAACCGCGACCTTGGTGGCGGAGTCAAGAAATGGGAATGGGTTAAAAAAGGCGTCCCTCTGCGTGTCGAAATTGGACCCCGCGACCTCGAGGAACGCAAAGTTTGCCTCCAACGTCGCGATCAGGCGGCCAACGCTAAAAGCTTCATCGAAAAAGAAGAATTCCTCCGTGAGGTCGTTGAAACCCTGGACAATGTTCACCAATCACTTCTTCAGCGAGCTCTCGATTTCCGCGAAGAAAACATCACCGAATGCTCTGATCTCGAAACATTCGAAAAATTCTGGGAGCAGGAAAACCCCGGTTGGCTCGTCACGCCATGGGCCGGAAGCCGGGAGCAAGAGGAGGAGCTTTCCAAAAAGCATAAGATCACCATTCGCTGCCTCCCTCTTGATAAACAGGCCGGCCCCGAAGCCGATTGCATCCTCACAGGCTCCGCCACCTCATCGCGCGCGATCTGGGGACGGAGTTACTAAGGTCTAGCGCCAGTCAATTTCGGTACCATCCGTCAGGACCTCACCAAGAATGGGGACAGGCAGTGATTCCTCGAGCATCAAGCGATTGGTCGTCGCCGCGATATCACGTTCCGCTTCAGGGTGATTGAGAATCACCCCAAGACAGCTCACGCCTGTCGCCTCGATGGCCTTAACGGTCAAAATGGTGTGATTGATCGCACCCAGCCAATTACCCACAACCACTATGACGGGCAGCTGAAGTTCCTTCGCCAAATGGGGAATTCCAAAATCTTTCCCGAGCGGTACTTCCCAACCACCGGCGCCTTCCACCAAGGTAAACTCCTGAGCTTCTTGAACCGAGCGAATCTGTGAAACCATCTTACTCAACTCCAAGGGTGAGCCCTCAATCCGCCCTGCCACCAGGGGCGCTACGGGAGTTTGGAAATAGCTCGGATTGATCACTTCCAGATCCAACACACCACCTGAGGCCTCCCAAAGTCGTTCGGCATCTTCCCGACTCCCGCTGCACACTGGCTTTAATCCCACCGCACCAATACCCTTCTTGCGAAGTTCTTCGACGATGAGTGCCGAGACATAGGTCTTCCCAATGCCGGTGTCTGTGCCCGTGACAAACACCCCTGACAATTCTTCAAACATCTTCGCCCTAGAGTTGAAGGTTAATCAGATACCAGATCGCGATCGCCAGAGCCAGGGCCGCCATTTTCGACGTCCAGTTCTTCGCGAACCATTTCTTCAGATGATTGGCCATGGGATAAGAATATATCTTCGAGTTTTTTGCGGAAGTCCGCTTCGGAAAGATCACGTAACATCTTCCCATCTACAAGAACTGAAATCGCTCCGGTCTCTTCACTCACCACAATGGCTACCGCGTCAGTATCCTCGCTGATACCAAATCCCGCCCGATGCCTGAGTCCGAGGGCGCGATCGGAGAGTTCTTTTTGACTTACTGGAAAGATACAACCTGCCGACTCCACACGCTCCTGCGAGAGAATCACGCCACCATCATGAAGAGCGGTTTTGGGATGGAATATTGTCGTTACCAATTCCACCGATAGCTGGGCATCAATCGTAACCCCGGTGGACTCGTAGTTCTCCAGACTAATGTTCCGCTCAATGGCGAACAAAGCACCAAAACGCTTGTTGGAAAGCTTCACCACCGCATCCGCCAAAGCATCCAAAAACGCCTGCTGGTGACGAGTCGAGAAGGAAAAGAGATTAGTACTCCCCAGTCGAGCCAGGGCATTTCGGAGCTCTGGCTGGAAAATAATCAAAAGGCCAAAAGCCAAAATCGCCGCCGCACTTTTAATGATCCACTCGATCACTTTGAGCTCCAGCAATTGCGAAGCTAGGGTCAGCACGATCACCACCACGGCAAGGCCGATCAGAATCCGAGCACCCCTTGTTGAACGAAAAACACGGAAAATTTGGTAGATGAGCAACCAGAGAACCCCAATCTCGGTCGCAGCCCGCCAGTGTTCCTGAAATAATTCGATCGCGCTCACTTGTTAGAGCCAGTGTATCGTTAAAAGCAAAAACAAGCAACCATGGCCTCAACCCGCACTATTTTCGAACCGCTCCTCGAGGATTTTCCGCCGAAAGGCGAAAATCCTCTCCAGTTTCTTGCGGACATACAAGGCATGAGCAATTTCACCCAGAAATGACAACCCCACCGAGTAATGCACAAGATCGCGCATCAGGGTTCCGCCGTCCTTGGGTTCAAAACGATGACGATGATGCCAAAATCGATAGGGCCCCGAACGTTGTTCATCGATGAAACTCTCTCCTTCCTTCACTGACTTAATCTCTGTGACCCAGGGAATCCAGAAGCCAGGGAGAATCTTAACCCGATAGGTGATAATCTCACCCTCATACATCTCCTCCGAGGGCAGGGTCTCGATTTTAAATCCAAGATCAGGAGGAGTTATCGCATCGAGATTGCGCGGTGATGAGAAAAACTCCCATGCCTCCTCAATCGGAATCGGTAACCATTGATCCTGCTCCAGTGAATGCATCTTCATTATGAGGCATGCTACTCCTCTTTTTGGATCGGTCTTCCGAAAAGATCAAAAAGTGTCCCTACTCCGGCCTCGATAATCCCCTTACCGGCATCGATCGTATCATCGGGTAATGGGATGATATTCCCCGCGCCGTCTTTAATAATGTCCACTGCTCCATCGAGCACTCCTTTCCCGGCACCAAGAATGATCCCCTGATTCTCCAAGATTACTTTGGTCGACTCCCCAACAACCTCACCGCCATGCTTCAGCGCCCACTGCCCGGTCTCAGGAATCATTTCGAATAACCTCTCACCCGCTGCCGCGATCAATCGCTCACTGAGATCTTCCTGAGGCGAATCAATTGTTCCACTGATAACCAACGGGGTCCAAAGAAGGCCCAATGCTCCCCGCTCGAACACCTTGGTCTCGGCTCCTGGAAGGTGCGCCAGAGTACCTGGCGTGATACCCAAACGAAACTGTCCAAAGGTAATCCGGTCACCCATTAAGCGAAGCGTCCCTTCCAATCGTACCAAACCCTCACTCGCAAGTTTGATATTGGTGATCTCCAACTGGTCTCCTCGTTTCGAAAAATCAAGACTAGCCTCTGACAAAGCCAATCGACGAAATCGAACGGTATTGGCATAAGCCGCAATTCGATCCAGAACAGGAAGCGCGGTCAGAACACCATCATCGATCTCGAGACTCCCTTGAATTCTCGCATCCTGATCAGGTTTCCCAGACACCTTGTAATCAATCTTAATCGGCCCCATGAGGCGCTGCCTCCAATCTTCGGCGATCACCTCTTCCACGCGGGTCCCAGTCACATCACCGCTAAAATTCCAATGCCCGTCATCCAGAGAGTAATAGCCCTCCATCGTCAGTCGCGAACGCTCCAAGGCATCGAGGTCAGCCGAAATCAAATGAAAGCGGTTTCCCGAATAGCGACCTCTGGCATTCTTCAGCACAAGCCGATTCACCATGTCAATCGGCGAGCGGATCTCTCCACCCCGCAAATCCAAATCATAAACTTCATCACCCGAACCAGGCACCACTTTCGCACCCACATTCGACCAGGACCACAATCCATCCTCGGTCTGGGCCCGACCATCCACCGAAGCCACATCGACCTTCGTCACTTCCACTTTGTCCGGGAGGAATTGCGCCCAGAATCCTGCATCTCCATCTGAACTATCCCCCTCAGGAAGAACCTCCAGCCCTGCGTCGACACCTTCCTCGCGATCGCGCTCACGAAAATCGGCCACGACATTGAGATGACTCAGACGAACATCTTTGATGCGATATACTCCGTCCCATACAGCTCCAATTTCAACCGAGGCTTCGAGATTTGATCCCTGAATATTTCTAACTCCGTCCTCTCCCGCATAATCAAAATTATCGACAGACACATCCCAACCAGTCCATCGGAAAGAAGAAAAGGAAGCGTCCCCCCCCAGCAAACCTCCGGCTTCTCCACCGACCATCACCCGGAAGTCATCACTGCGCAGATAACTCCGCACAGCCCGATAGCCCAAAATAAACCCGACAATCCCGGCAAGCAATAGGACCACACTCAACCACGCAAACCACCTCAACACTCCTTTCCCAGATGTCTTCTTCTGCTTCTGTTTGGTTCGTCGGCTCCGTCTGGACATGGCGTGAATGTAGCAAGGCCCGCCTGAGAGGCAATCCCTCAACAGCCGGACCTTATTTCAATGGAATGAATCGATGTCTATTCCTTGCGTAAATCCTCCACGATAATCTTCCAGATGGATAAACCGGACTTCATGAGGCGCTCGCGCTCGCGATCAGAAATTTCCTTATCTTTCTTCGAGCTCTCCTCCTTTTGTTCAAGCGCGAGCAAGCGACGCTTGACCATCGATTGCTTGCCGCTGCTCATTGCCGAGGTGTCGCTGACATAAAGAGCAATTTCAGCAATCGACCACTGCAGCTTATTAAGCCTCGGCGTCAATGTTGACGCATTCGCTTTATCGACAATCGATCCCTGCACCGCGGCATCAAGCCCCTTGAGTGACTCGGAACTGGAAGACTTCCCTTCTTTTGCCCGCTTACCAATTTTCAATAATTCCTTGAAGTATTGGCGCCCAGCGCTTTCCTGAAGGCGGTCCTCGATCACGGCCTTCTTAATCTTATTGCCCACTTTGATATATTCCCGTCGGAGCGTAGCTTGATCCTTGGTGAAATACTCGGCTCCATCAATCCGGGCCACCGCCCAGGCCTTGAAAATATCAGCCGCTTTGGGACCCAATTCGTGCAATGAGCCGTCGAGCTTATCAGGCTTCTCAGTGTCCATGGTAAACAGCTGGGCCTGCGTGCTCAACCCGCCCAATGACCATACCAGCATCGTTGCTCCAACGGTAAACGCTTTCCGTGTCTTCATCCTAGAGGACAAGGTAGCACCGCTTTGTAAAGGGGTCACGTTCGGCTTCCTGTAAAATTGTAAAGATTCCGCCCAATATCTTTACAATTTTCGGCATTTCCCACCAAGCTGCTCCATCGCCTGAACCACTTTTTCGACACAAGCTTTCTGGGTCGACGTCCCAGCCGTCACCCCACTCCTCTCCCTCCCACACACTTTTTCCCGCGACAATTCTCCAGCTTGGGAAATCACAAGAGAATCTACCCCCCCTCGACGCGCGGTTTTGACCAGTTCCCGGGAATTATTGGAAATTTGACCTCCGACAACCACGATGAGGTCGCATTCCCCAAGCAATTCTCCCAAAGCTCGCTGACGATTCTTGGTAGGCTGGCAAACGGTGTCCCTGAAACAAACTTCGCTTTCCGGAAACTGCTCTTCCATCGCCAACACCAGACACCGCACCCGGTCAATCAGTTGGGTTGTTTGAGAAACCACCCCATATTTTGGCATGACCGGCAAAGTCTTCAGATCTTCCATACCCTCAATCACTCGGGCATCAGGAAAATCTCCTGTCAATCCTCGCACCTCCACGTGCTCTTTCTTTCCGATCACCACTGGAAAATATCCTCCGGCTACCAGACCCGCCAGTGAGTCATGAGCTTTCCGAACCAATGGACAAGTCGAGTCCCTGAGGTCATAACCCATTTTCCCCCACCGAAGTTTCTCCTGATCGGATGCCCCATGAGCTGTCACCAGCACCTCCCGGGTGGTGGCACGAGTTCCAAACAGGTCACCTTCCCGAATCCCCAAAGAACGCATTTTTTCCCGCACAACCTCATTATGAACCAACTCTCCAAGAATCGTCAGCTCAGCGCTCTTTGCCCTCTTTTCCGCGAGAGCAATCGCATCTCTCACCCCAAAACACATCCCATAGTGACCCGCCACGATGATCTCAAACCCTTTGCTTTGCCCCACAAAGTCACTACCTAAAAATGAGTGGGCGTGTGACATTTTCAATCTCGATTTACTTTGCATCACAAAGTCAGCGTCTCCAGCGGGGAACTTTGTCAAAAAAAATGGAATCTTTTATAAGATATCGTTCAAGGCCTCCGTTCTATTCGTAATCCCTCCCTTACAGTGAAAACCACCTCAGCCCCCTTGTCCCAGGTTTCTTCTTTTCATAGAATCAGAAACCTCATCTCCATCACCATCAGAATGATTACCGGCCTTCTGCGATCCTAGAAGGCCCGATCATAGCGCTCGATCCCGGACACAATTGCCTGCGCCGTCAGATCTTGGTAGCCTGAAGTCTTACAGCGTGAGCGCTCGTAGGAATTACTGATAAAGCCACATTCCACGAGAACGGCGGGACAAACAGTCTGACGAAGAACCGCAAACCGGCTGAACCGGATACCTCGATTTTTCACTTTCAGCTTACGAATCAGCTCCCGCTGAATCGCCGAGGCCAAATACCGCCCCTTCTCACCGGTGTAAAAAGTCTCCGCACCTCGCACCGAAGTGTATTTCGTGGCGTTAAAGTGGATACTGACAAAAACAACATTGCGGTAGCGATTGGCAATCTCAGCCCGCTTGGAAAGACTTAAAAAGACATCGCTCCTCCTCGTCATCGTAACCTTATAGCCTCTTGCTTTCAAGATCGCCTCGACTTTCCGGGCCACCCGAATATTGAGATCAGCCTCTGCCACCCCGCCCCACAGAGCCCCTCGGTCTTTTCCTCCATGGCCGGGATCAATAATCACCCGCATCGCCTTGGGAGTCACTTTGCGGACTCGTGAAGGCGTCACCTTCACTGCCGAACTCTTGGATGGAATCTTGATTTTCTGACCCAGTTTCAAGGTTCTGGGATCAGAAACCTTGTTGTAGGCCATCAAGCTCGAAACCGGGACGCCATACTTTCGGGAAATGGAATAGAAGGTCTCCGATTTTGCGACCACATGCGTCGCCCCGCTGACAAACCCGAAGCCCAACAGAGCGGCCATCAATAAGATGAGTAAATTTTTACCTCCGCTCGTGCTCATAGATCCTAAATCTAGAGGAAGGTTTAGAGATTTATTTAGGACGGGTCAATAAGTTTTTAAAAAAACCTAACTATTTTGACACCTTAGCTTTTAAGCTCACCCGCCTCTTCACTCTTTTTGAACCAACGAAAGACGGGAATCAGCAGATAAATCACAAAAATGACCGCCGGGGCGTAGACCTTGAAGTTCATGATGACTCCCAGCAAAACAGCGGTCCCGAGAAGAGTCCAAACGTTTGCCTTCGTCTTCAGGTCAATTTTTTTAAAACTTGGGTAGCGCACGTTGCTCACCATCAGCAGAGAAATTCCCAAAATCATGGCCGCCAGCACATAAGCCCCCCAGCCCAGAG
>JAKMEV010000494.1:0-2725 GCA_022425785.1 Akkermansiaceae bacterium
TCAATCATCACTCCCCTGATCGCCGGAGGGACTTTCTTCGCCCTTCTCTACCTCGCCTTCTCCAATGTCCGCGAACGCTTGCCCGAAATCGGAACCCTCAGAGCAATCGGTGTCAGCCATTTCAAAATAGGTAATCTCCTCCTCGGCCGAGCCGCCCTCCTCGGCCTCATCGGAACATTGCTCGCCTTCATCATTTCCATCGCGTCCTCCTTCACCTTCCCGCCCATCACCTGGGCCCTTACCCCCCTGGCCAGCGCCGCCTCAGCTTGGCTCCCCACCATCTACGCCCTCACCAAAGATCCCGTCACTATCTTGCGACACGATTAGAGAATCACTCGCCATAACGATGGCAACAGTCGATCAACTCATCTCGACAATCCGATCCGAAATGGCTTCCGCTTCTTTTCTTGAGTGGGTCACGTGCAAGGCCGTCACCTTTTCCCGATCGATCATTTCGCGAATAAGCTTAAGCACCTCATCGTGCCGGGCTTCATCCAACCCGGTCAGGGCTTCATCCAGACAAAGCAAACGCGGCCTTAAGGACAGAGCCCGCCCCAAGGCCACCCTTCGGGCCTCTCCTCCGGAAAGCCCTTCCGGTAATCTCTTCATCAGATCGGATAGACCAAGGTCCGAAGCAAGTCCTTCCACCCGACTCTTCATTTCATCTCGATCCCAGCAATGGAGCTTCGGACCAAATTCCAATTGCTCTCTCACCGTCAGCGTCGGGAAAAGCGCCACATCCTGCGGCACCAGACCAATCTTCCGCGCTCCCGGTGGCAGGTGAGTAATCTCTTCCCCACCGAGAGAGATCCGCCCACTCAACACGCCCTCAGTTCGCAAGCCACAAATCGTCTCCATCACGGTCGTCTTACCACAGCCACTTGGCCCCATTAGCGCGACACATTCTCCCTCGTCAATCGACAAGGAAAAATCCTTCAACAGAAACTCCCCCGCCCTCAGCGTGAGACGATCAATCTCCAGCATCATATCGCCCCTCCTCTCCCAACAAAGAATCGCACCAACAACAAGGTTGCCACAGCGAGTACGATCATGAGCAATGAAATCGCAGCCGCGCCGGGAAGATTTCCGATATTGATTTCCAAGAAAACAGACGTCGCCAGAACCTCGGTTCTCCCCTTGGTCGCCCCAGCAAAAATTAAGACCGGCCCAAACTCTCCGAGCGCCCTCGCCCAGGCCATCGTGCCTGCGGCTACCATTCCTTTCACAGCCAAAGGCAAAACCACACGAGAAAATGCCTGCCCGCGATGACATCCCAAGGTCATCGCCACCTCTTCGTATCTCGGACTAATTTGGTCAAAGGTCGTTCGCATCGTCCGCACTGCAAATGCTGCCGCGACTGGAAACTGCGCCAGAACAATTCCGAGTGGGTGAAAGGTCATCGGAAATCCCATTCCGCTGCTCACCTCTTCCAGAGATCCCAATCCCTTCATCATCACGGCTCCAATTCCAAACATCCCGGCAAAAACAACCAACGCCCCGGGAACGAGCGCTCGCCCGCCTCCCTTTCCCCGCAATACAAATCCAACTAAAGCCGCCAACAAGAGACCTCCCGCCATTATCGAGCAACAGGTGGCGGGAGACAGCCGATTAAAAAGAATCAGCAAACTCAACCCCACAATCAAAGGAGGGAGCAGAATGGGAATATCAAGAAGCGTATCAATAAATGCCCGCCCGCGAAATTGGTAGCGCGACAAAAGATAGGCCAGCGGGACAGCAACCAAGACCGAAAGAATCGCAGTTGCAGTGCAGGTGACGACCGTGAGCTTAATCGATCGCAGAATATCGTCATCTTTGAGAATCTTCCCCAGATCCCCCCAAGTCACCGTCAGAACATTCGCCCCAACCATCAGTAACAACATCCCGACATAGGCAACCAGAACGACGGTCAAAAAGAGCACGAAAGGCAGCTCCGGCTTCACCCGCCAAGGCCGTGGGCTTTTTCCTGCTCCCTTCACAGTTCTCACTTTGTGCTCTCCAGCTTCCAAGTAAAGCCCAGCCTCTCGAAGTCTTTTTTAGATTCCCCGCTACTGAGCAATTCTCCCAAACGCTTCATCAACTCCGGATGCCCGGTCTTACGCGCCACCGCATAAGGCTGCTCCGCAAAAGCCAACTCGTCGTTAAGTTCGACAATTTCACATTCTTCTAAAGTCACCGGACTCGCCAAAGCATTGCTACGATAAACCATAGCCGCATCCAAGGAGCGCGCCTGCATCGCAGACACCAAATCATCCCCTTTCGCCACCTTCACCGTGACATTCTCAAAACTGACCTTCCTTCTCGTGAACAATTGGTGAGTCAGCTGCCCTAAAGCGCTCTTGGTCTCATCGCACACACCCAACTTCACGCCCTCTTTCGAGAGGTCGTCAAGCGACGACAAGTTCTTAGGGTTCCCCTTCCTTACTAAAAGCACAATCTCATTCCCCGTCATCACCGTGCCGGGAAAGAATCGCTCATCGACCATTTCCAAAAACTTCACATCACAGGAAAAATACCCCGCCGGCTGACTCCCTGCCTTCATCATTCCCACCAGTGTTCCGCATCCTTCAAAGACGGTATTCACCCGGCATCCTTCCCGTTTCTCGAACTCGCGAACCTTTTCCTGAATGGCAGGCCGAAGCATCGAACCGGAAAACAAAGTCACCTTCGGAATATCAGCCCAGACATCACCCTCATCAGGAATCTCAAAGCCCATCTCAACAAACAC